>WLHG01000099.1 GCA_009702845.1 Actinomycetota bacterium | reverse complement strand
GGCTCATCATCGGCGGCTGAAGAGATTTTGATTCGCGCAGGTATTGATCCAACGCTTCGTGGAGAGTCGTTGGAAATCTCAAGTTTTTGCGCCATCGCATTATCTGAACCTGACAATCTCTAGCCAAGGCAATAGGGTCAATTCATGTCAGTTAAGAGCGTCACCGTACGCGTACCGGCCAAGGTCAACTTGCAGCTTTCTGTTGGCCCACGTGAGAGCGATGGATTTCATAACCTCGTAACTGTCTTTCAAGCCATATCGATCTATGACGATATCACCGTAACTTTTGCACCAGCCAAGAGTGGCGTGAGCATTTCAATCTCGGGCGATCAACGACATGGCGTTCCAGCCGATGATAGCAATTTAGCGATGAAAGCCATCGCCTTAATGGCTAAAGAATATGACTTAGTAATCGATGCTCATGTCGAGATAAAGAAATCAATCCCAGTTGCAGGAGGTATGGCAGGCGGAAGCGCAGATGCGGCTGCGGCAATTGTTGCGATCGATTATTTGTACTCACTTGGAATGAGCCGCGAAGAGATGTCAGAAGTGGCCGCACAGCTAGGAAGTGATGTTCCATTTATGTTAAGTGGTGGAACTGCGATCGGTACTGGACACGGTGATCAATTAACCGCAGCACTTTCGCGCGGTACATACCACTGGGTATTAGCGCTATCGAGCGTTGGTTTATCTACGCCTGCCGTATATGGTGAATGCGATCGCCTTCGCTCTGAGTTAGAAATCGCAGAGCCTGCAACGAACGAGCAATTAATGCAGGCCTTACTAGCCGCAGATCCAAAGGCAGTGGGTGCGCATCTGGTAAATGATTTACAGGCTGCAGCATGTTCACTGCGTCCGGCTCTGCGATTAGTTCTAGATGTTGGTCAAGAGTATGGAGCCCTCGGTGCTCTAGTTTCAGGATCTGGACCCACCGTTGCATTCTTGGTTAGCGATGAAGAGGCGGGTCTTGATTTAGCTGTGGCGTTAACGGCAAGTGGTGTTGTCGGAAGCGTCGCTCGTGCCTATGGACCAGTTGCCGGGGCAAAAGTTCTCACTTAATTACGTGGCCAGTGGTCATGAGCACCACCCTTTATAAGGGAGAATACGGGTTCCGCCATTGTGTAGTGGCTAGCACATGGGCCTTTGAAGCCCAGGGTCCAGGATCGATACCTGGTGGCGGAGCCATAAGGGGCAACGATAAGTATTAGCCAAGGCCACCGATAGACTTTCACCGTGGCCGTAGAAACCGTGATTGTTCTCGCAGCAGGTGACGGCACGCGGATGAAATCAGGTCAAGCAAAAGTTCTCCATAGCGTTGCAGGACGTTCACTACTTGGACATGTTCTCGCGGCAGTTGATCACCTAGAGCCGGCACAAATCCGCGTTGTTGTCGGAGCCAATCGCATTAGCGTTGAGACACATGTTGCAGAGGTTTCACCGAATGCAACTATCATCTTTCAAGAAAAGCGCGGAGGCACAGGGCATGCCACGCAGTTAGCGCTCGCAGGCACCGCTCCAGCAGGTACGACCTTGGTTTTAGCCGGAGATACCCCAATGCTGACCGGTCAATCACTAGCAGCATTTCTTGATGCGCATAAAGCTGGAAATTTTGCCGCCTCAGTTTTAACTGCAGAGCACCCAGAACCAACTGGCTATGGCCGCATTATTCGCGACAATGATGGTCAGCTTTTGCGAATCGTAGAAGAGCGCGATGCAACAGAGGATGAAAGATTTATTTTTGAGATTAACTCAGGTGTTTACGCCTTCGATAGCGCCAAACTAGCAGGTGCTATCGGCGAGATTACTGATTCAAACTCACAGGGAGAGCTCTACTTAACCGATGTTATTGGAATCTTAAAGAAAGCCGACGAATCAATTGCAGCGATTCTGCTTGAAGATTTCACTGAAATTTTAGGTGTCAATGATCGCGTTCAATTAGCCGAAAGTGCTGCGCTGTTGCGCGATCGCATCAACGATCAATGGATGCGCGAAGGTGTAACGATCATTGATCCAACGACAACGTGGATAGATGCAACAGCCAAACTCTCACCTGATGTTACGGTGCACCCAGGAAGTGCGATTTTGGGTTTAACAACGGTTGCAACCGGCGCAGTTATTGGGCCGCGGACAACCCTTACGGATTGTGTTGTCAAAGAAGGAGCGGCAATCCTTGAATCCATCGCCACTGATTCGGTGATTGGTGAGGCGGCAATCGTTGGGCCATATACATATTTACGTAGTGGAAGCGTCTTGGGCGATAGCGCGAAGGCTGGAGCCTTCGTTGAGATGAAAAACTCAACACTCGGCACTGGCTCGAAGGTTCCACATCTTTCATACGTGGGGGATGCGACTATCGGCGAAGGAAGCAATATCGGTGCTGCAACAATTTTTGTTAACTACGACGGTGTTGATAAGCATCACACAACAGTCGGCGATCATGTACGCATTGGTAGCGACACAATGCTCGTGGCCCCTGTTTCTATTGGTGACGGGGCATATACGGCGGCAGGTTCTGTCATAACAGAAGATGTTCCGGCAGGTGCAATTGGTGTTGGCAGAGCAAAGCAGAGAAATGTATTAGGTTGGGTCATGCGCAAGCGTGCAGGCTCAATGTCAGCGTTAGCAGCCGAAGCTAAAGAGAAGAAAGGCTAATAAATGAGCGAAATCCGTTTATCGTCCGAAAAGAAATTACGTCTTTTTGCAGGCCGCGGATTTCCAGAATTAGCCGATCAGGTTGCCGAAGAACTCGGCATTCCACTAACACCAACTTCTGCCTATGACTTCGCAAATGGTGAAATCTTCGTGCGATTTGAAGAGTCAGTTCGAGGTTGCGATGCCTTTGTTATTCAAAGCCACACAAATCCAGTTAATAAACAGATCATGGAACAACTCATCATGGTCGATGCGCTTAAGCGTGCATCTGCAAAACGCATCACAGTTGTTGCGCCTTTTTACGGTTATGCCCGCCAAGATAAGAAGAGCCGCGGCCGCGAACCAATTACCGCTCGCTTAATGGCAGATCTCTTCAAAACCGCCGGTGCTGATCGACTGATGTGCGTTGACTTACATACTTCTCAGATTCAAGGATTCTTTGATGGTCCTGTAGATCATCTCTTTGCACTACCAATGCTTGCCAACTATGTTGGAAGTAAAGTTGACCGCAGCCGTTTAACCATCGTTTCGCCGGATTCAGGCCGAGTACGAGTCGCCGAACGTTGGTCGGATTTATTGGGTGGCTGCCCAATTGCATTTATTCACAAAACCCGTGACCCGCGTATTCCAAATGAGGCAACCGTTGGCCGCGTCGTCGGTGACGTGCAGGGACAGACATGCGTAGTTATCGATGACATGATCGATACCGCTGGCACCATCACAAAGGCAGTTGATGCTTTATTTGAAGCTGGCGCAAAAGATGTCATCATCGCCGCAACACACGCAGTTCTATCGGGCCCGGCAGTTGAACGCTTACGTGATTGCAGAGCATCTGAAGTTGTTATTACGAATACTCTGCCTATATCTGAGGATCAAAAATTCGATGGACTTACTGTTCTATCAATCGCCCCACTCTTGGCACGGGCGATCCGCGAAGTCTTTGAGGATGGCTCAGTCACAAGCCTCTTTGACGGTCTTTCATAAGCGTAATTTGCACAATCCGTACCTCGCAGGCTAACCTTTGGGCTGTTCCGGCGAGGGTATGAATTTACTTCCGTAATCGACGGTGTGGGTTAGTTCTCCTGCTGGGACTTTGTGTAAACACCGAAGCTCTCAAAGAAAAATTATTTAAGGGGAAACAAAAATGGCAGAGATTACTATCAACGGCGTCGTTCGTACCGAATTTGGTAAAGGCGCTTCACGTCGTGCCCGTCGCGATGGATTAGTTCCTGCCGTTATCTACGGTCACGGTGAGAAGCCACAGCACATCACACTTCCAGCACGCGAACTTGGCGTTGCTCTGAAGCAGTCAAACGTTTTGCTTGACATTGTTATTGATGGAAAGACCGAACTCACACTTCCAAAGGCGATTGTTCGCCACCCACTTAAGCAAATTCTTGAGCACATTGACTTAGTACTTGTTCGTCGTGGAGAAAAAGTTGTTGTCTCTGTTCCTGTTCACACACTTGGTGAGCATGATCGTGATGGAATTCTTGAGCACGTACACAACTCAATCGAAGTAAGCGTTGATGCTTCATCAATTCCAAGCTTCCTTGAAGTAGACATCCAAGGACTTATGTCAGGTTCTTCAAAGTACGCATCAGATGTTGTATTGCCTGCAGGTGTTGAACTCGAGTCTGATCCAAAGACAATCGTTGTTCACCTATCTGAGAAGTCAACAGCAGTTGCAGAAGAAGTAGCAGCACCTGTAGCAACAGATGCAGCAGCTCCTGCTGCAGATGCCGAGAAGAAGGACGCTTAACCCTTAGGCTTTGTTGTTATGACGTGGTTGGTAGTAGGACTGGGTAATCCAGGAGATCAATACGCTGCCACACGTCATAACATCGGCCAGATGGTGATCGATGAGTTATCTCGCCGCCATTTAGTTAAATTCACTTCCCATAAATCCCGCACAGACATCGCCGCTTACAAATTGGGCGTTGGCGTAGATGCCCATTCAATAAT
>WLHG01000098.1 GCA_009702845.1 Actinomycetota bacterium | reverse complement strand
TGATACTCGCCAAGCCCATTCGCGACGTATGGCATTGGCGAACCCAAGTTCAAGGAGGGGATTAAAGGATGAATCTGAAACTTGTAGCACTGCGCCAACTAAGCGATCTATCTCTCGATCTGTCACGGCCGATAGAGGTAGGCGACCTACCAAGAAGATATCGCGAAGTTCATTAATGGCAAAAGCGATTCCATATAAAGAGGCGTTCTTGGACAAGCACCAAGCATGTACTGCAGCCTCATTATCGTCGGGTTTGCGAATTACAAAAGCGTTGATACTTAAGGAGTGGTTACCAACAATAAGAGCACAATGGGTCTGTAGTTTCTTCTCCCCTGGCAAAGTTATGAGATATGTATCGGAATCCTTTTGTTCAAACTCCAAATCATGCGACTCTAGAAACTCCTCAATTGTAATTCGAGGATCAATTGCGGCCATTAAATTCCAGCTATTTTTAATGCAGCATTATTTTCTGTGATCACTTGATCATAAATATCCAAAGTTCCGCGGGCAGTAGCATCCCACCCGAAGTGAGAGGCGTGTTCAATGGCCCCCATTGAAAGTAGCACTCTGCGTTGGGGCTCTTGCAACAAGCGGGCTATAACCGATGACCAAGCTCTAGGGTCATGCCCGTCAACTAAAACACCTGAGATTCCGTCGGCAACAGCTGTGCGTAATCCGCCAACAGCCGTTGCAATAACGGGTGTGCCACAAGCCTGTGCCTCAAGTGCAACCAAACCAAAGCTTTCAGAATAACTTGGTACACATACTAAATCTGCGGCGCGATACCACTGAACTAAATCTGCACGGGCAACAGGGGGTGCAAAGTGGACAACATCATCAATGCCCAGCCACGTTACTAACTCTTGTAGCCGCTCGACCTCTTCAGTATTGGCACCGGAGGCACCACCAATAATGTTGATAATTAATTTTGGTCGCAGATGCGGTGAGTGTTTTAGAAGTTCAGAGGCTGCGCGGATTAAAACCTCAGGACCTTTGTGTGGCTGAATGCGCCCAACAAAGGTCACTACAAGTGCATCTTCGGGGGTGCCAATCTGGTTTCGAGCGGCCTTTCGACCTTGCCCTGGGGTGAAGGTATATAAATCAACGCCGGGATTAACAACATGGACGGTATCCGGGCACGCGTCATAAAGGGAGACAAGGCTTGCCGCTTCAGAGTCAGTGTTAGCGATCAATGCCTGGGCCGCGGCTGCAACTTGTGTTTCTCCTTGCACGCGAATCATTGGTTCAGGAGTTTCACCTTCGGCGAGATTTAAATTCTTAACGCGCGCCATTGTGTGCATCGTATGAATCAATGGAATTCGCAGTTGCTCCGCAGCTGGCATGGCAACTTTTCCTGAGATCCAATAATGTGAATGAATTGCATCGTACTTCTCATCTTTAATGATTCGAAGAAAGACTTTAGAAAGCCCGGTTATGTGTGTTGGTAGCTGCTCTTTAGTTAGTGCTCCGTGACCACAATCGAAGTAACGAACGCGAACACCTTTGGATATTTCGATAATCTCAGGTGATTCATTTTCTGTGCGCCGGGTAAAGATATCGACCTCAACACCCATTGCCGCCATGCGCTGCGCCGACTCGAGTACATAGATATTCATGCCACCAGCATCACCAATTCCTGGTTGATCAAGTGGGGATGTATGCACCATGACAGTGGCAATGCGGCCGTTCATTCCATAAGGGTACGACGAGTTAGAAGGTTGCGCGAACGGAGCCGACGATTTGATCACCACCGTAGACCCTTTCCAACTCATCGTGGGCATTTATGCCCAAAAGTTTCAACCCCGCTACCGATAGTGGCAAGCGTGGACGCATGCCGCCATCATTTACTTTATAGGCAAAGCTTCGTCCATCAGGCACGGATGCAACCATGATCGACTCTGCACCACTTTTCATAAATAGACCTGGGTATCTCTTCATAAACAGAGTTGTCATTCGCTCTGGCCCTGCAACCATCTCAGGGAATGTTCGGCATGCATCAACAACGCGTTGGTGTACTGGGTCGGTCGAAATAGTAATTGCACGAATCGCTCGAGCCAAACCAAGTAAGGAGATAAGAAATAACGGCGCCCCGCAACCATCAATTGCAGTGTGTGAAATCTTCTCTCCGGCAAGGTTTTCTAATTCATTTTTGAAGGCGACCTGAACAGGGTGCTCTACATCTAAATAATTGCCGATTGGCCAGCCATTAGTTGCACAGCCCATAAGCATTCCAGAGTGTTTACCGCTGCAGTTCATTGCAAGTCGAGTTGGTGCAGGAGTTAAAAGCGCTGCCGCTTCATCGAGTGGCCTGCCCTTTACATTTTGAAGTGCGCTCTCATCTAAACCAGCTAACGCCAAGATTTCCAGTGCTCCCTGTTGGTGCATTGCAAGGCCAGAGTGAGATGCACATGTGAGTGCTAATAAACGTGGCTCTAATGTAACTCCGCTTCGCACCATGGCAGATGCCAAAATAGATTTATAGGACGAGCGCGGATAAATCAGCTGTGAGGGGTCGCCTTTATGAAAGAGAATTGATCCATCACTATCTAGGGCAACAAAGTGGCCAACGTGACTGGATTCAACGACATCATTTCGAATTAACTCTGCAAGTACTTCGCCCACGCCAAGAGGAATCAATTATTCGCTCTGACGTTCGAGTGATGACCAGATATGTGCCTGTAGCTCTTGTCCTTCGGCGGCCATATCGTATGCAAAGAAAAGTTCTCCTGCGACTAGACCGTACAAACGAACACCTGCGGTAACAATCTTTGCCGTCGGGGCTGAATATCCCTGATCTAAAACTAATTGAATCTTTGGGCCATCAAATGTTCCAACCCAACCCTCAGTAATTCCAGTGTTGTGGGACATAACTACCTCTAAAACATTATTGGGCTTTGGTCGCCAGAAACCAGTTTCAGAGCCGCCAGGGCGCAGAATTTCGCCCTCACTATCTAAAATCCATGAACGTGAGTAATAGTTTAAAAAAGGACGTCCATCGTGATTAAAGACAACTTCTTGCGCAAATTCAAATGGTTCAATCGTTGGATACTCACCTCGGCCTTTACCGCGCCATGTTCCAACCATCCACGCAAGAGGATTTAAATCAGGATGTAGGCCTTCAGGGATTGTAAAAACCATTTATGGGCGTCCTCTAAATTTAGTTGAGCGTCGCGCCTGCGATTGGCGACCAAGAAATGCGTAAATGATAAGAGCTATACCTAGTGCTATAGCGACAAGGCCAAGGATTACTGAAGTAAGAAGCTCCATATGCAGAGCCTATCGTGCTCAAAGAATGGAGTGCTGTGAGGCAGGAACTCCATCTACGGTCAGAGTGGCATCAATTGGTGTATTCCGCTTAACGATGGCAAGAGCGATTGTGCCTAATTCGTGGTGTCTGGCAACTGTGCCAATAAAACCGACCACGACGCCATCATTTTCGATTTTCGTCCCGGTCGCAGGAAATGCCGCATCGCTTCCATCTAAGTGCAGCATTACTAATCTGCGAGGAGGATTTCCTAAATTGAAAATCTTCGCCACAGTTTCCTGGCCCCGATAACAGCCCTTATTCATATGGACGGCGCCATTGAGTACACCGATTTCATTCGGAATCGATTTATGATCGGTTTCAAAACCAATTCGTGGGCGATGGGCTGCAACACGTTCGGCATCGAGTGCCCATGTACCAACCTGGGTTGCAACGGCGTTAAACGTTGCACTCATCTGTGCAACTTCACTTCGAGGCACTAAAGCAAATGGACCACCGATATCAGTGGCTGTGCCGGGTGCACGCAACACTGCAAACTCTGCCGTTGCATCCCGAACATCCACGCGTAACATGAATTTCATCTTGGTTAAATACTGAAGAAGTGTCTCGCTATATCCCGGATCTAATACAAGCCATGTCGTTGTTCCATCATCAACTAAGTTAAATTGATACTCGATATGTCCCTGTGGATCTAAAATCATTGCGGGTTTCCAGATTCCTACGCCTAAATCATTGAGGAATTGAGTGGTTAAATCATGCAGCCACTTCAAGCGATCTTCTCCGCTTACAGCAATGATATGTAAGTGTGAAAGATCGGCCCAGGCAGTGCCAGCTTCAAGGGCGCGTTGCTCTTTAACGGGTTCGCCAAAGTGCCAGATAGCACCCTTATCTACCCCGTTTTCAACCAGTACGGCGCTCATTGGCAAGCAGTGCACGTTCCATAAACGGCGAAGTGCGTGACATCGGTTTTAAAACCATATTCATCGGCGAGCGAGTTAACAAAGTTAGCTGCAACATCAATTGGTGCATCGCCTATTGATCCACAGTTTCCGCAGACCAAATGTAAGTGACTCAAAACTTCAGCTGCGTGATAGGTAGCTCCACCGTGACCTAAATGTGTGTGCACGACTAAGCCGACGTTTTCTAAAGTCTCTAAATTGCGATACACCGTTGAAAGGTTAATGCCTGGGTGCGTCAGGCGTACTTTTTCGGCGATCTCTTCAGGGGTTGAGTGTCCAAGTTCGCGGACGGCCGATAGAACAAGCTCACGCTGAGGGGTAAGTCGTAAACCCTTTTCGTGGAGCTCGTGTTTTTCAGCCATGTGCCGATCTTACGCGAAGAAGCAATAAATAGA
>WLHG01000097.1 GCA_009702845.1 Actinomycetota bacterium | reverse complement strand
TGAAATCTTTGGTACCGGAGATTCATTGCTCTCAGCGATTGAAAACTTCATAAACGAAATCCCAGAAGGTGGCTATGTCGCCGTTATGGCTTATCTAGATCGAATATCTGATGCAAAGATTGTTGAACTTCGTGCATTGCTCGCGCAAAAATCTCACCGTCCAGTCACCTTTGGTTGGGGGCCGCGCTTCCTGCACTCCACGGGACAGTTCCATAAAGGTGGACAGCAGAACGGAGCCTTCCTCCAGATTACAGGCGATGTTGCTCAAGATTTTGAAATCCCAGGGCAGCCCTTTGGATTTAAAACTCTGATCATGGCTCAAGCCCTCGGTGATGCTGCCGCCCTTGAGAAAAGAAAATACCCACTTCTGCGATTGAACTTAACCAATCGAAGTGTGGGTATTGACGAACTTCTTAACGCTTTAAAATCCCTTTAATCATCACCGCGCATTTTGCGTAGCGCCTCTTCGAGTAGACGTTCGCCCTCTGCATCGGTACGACGCTCTTTTACGTAGGCAAGGTGAGTCTTATATGGCTCGTTCTTAACTGGGTTTGGCGGATTATTGCGATCGCGTCCGGCTGGATAACCACACTTAGGGCAGTCCCATTCAGCTGGAATAACTACAGTCTCTTCAACGGCAAATGATGGACGGACTTCATGGCCATTGGCGCAGAAGTATGAGACATAGGCACGAGCAATCGAATCGCCGCGTTCTGCCTCACCCATTGGTCCGGCGCCGACTCGGCTACCGCGAATTGCACTTGCCATGTATTACTCCCTAAAAGAATTAAATGAGATTAAAAATTACTTAAGAACAAGACTGAGTGCGACAACAAAGGCAAACCATAGACCACCCACGACGATAGTGATGCGATCGAGGTTGCGCTCTACAACAGATGATCCGCCGTAGTTTGATGAAACGCCGCCACCGAATAGATCGGAGAGTCCGCTTCCCTTGCCCTTGTGTAAAAGGACGAGAAGAATCATCACAACGCTTGTTATGACGAGCAAGATAGAGAGAGCTAGTTTCACAGTTCGTAAACTCCTTGTTTCGTAGAGGGTAAGGATACCTATAAATAGGTCAAGGCCATTACTTAGCCTTGCGCGTAAAACTTCACAATCTTGGCTAACTCTTCAGGATCTAGGCTCGCACCGCCGATAAGGGCTCCATCTACATCGGGCTTGGCCATAATTTCGGCCACATTTGATGACTTCACAGAGCCGCCGTAAAGGATGCGCATAGCGGCGGCGATTTCAGGTGAGCCGATATTTTCAACCTCTTCACGTATGGCGGCACATACCTCTTGGGCATCTTCAGGTGTTGCAACTTTGCCAGTTCCGATCGCCCAGACAGGTTCATAGGCAATAACTATTTTCTTGAGTTCAGGCTTGGTCAATCCCTCTAACCCCCCGCGAATCTGTCGAATCACATGGCTAACATGGGCACCTGATTCGCGCACTGATAACTCTTCGCCCACACAGAAAATCGGAATCATTTCATGGGCAAGGGCCGCCTTTACCTTGCGGTTAACTAGAGCATCACTCTCTCCGTGAATTGCGCGGCGCTCTGAGTGCCCAACTAAGACATATGTGCAGCCAAGTTTGTGAAGCATTGAACCAGATATATCTCCGGTGAATGCCCCGTTAGCCTCGGGTGAGAGATCCTGTGCTCCATATGTTAAACGTAGGCGATCTCCATCAATGAGGGTTTGGATGGATCTGATATCTGTAAAGGGAGGAATTATTGCAACATCTACTGCATCGAAATCTTTATCATGGAGTGAGTAAACAAGTTTCTGTGCAACGGCAATCGCTTCAAGGTGATTCAAGTTCATCTTCCAGTTGCCAGCCATTAACGGTTTACGCATTGCCATACTCCTTATATTCCTAATGCCACTAGGCCAGGAAGTTCCTTGCCCTCTAAGTACTCCAGTGATGCTCCACCACCAGTTGAAATATATCCAAAATCAGAGTCAGCAAAACCGAGAGCTCTCACAGCTGCGGCGGAGTCTCCACCGCCAACAACTGAGATGCCGGAGACCTTCGTCAGCGCCGCGGCAACCACTTTGGTTCCAGCAGCGAAGTTAGGGAATTCAAATACTCCCATCGGTCCATTCCAAAATATAGTTACGCATTTTTCAATTTCAGTTGCAAATGCAGCTGCAGACACTGGTCCGATATCGAGCCCCATTTGATCAGCTGGAATCGCATCGACCGAAACTAAGCTCGGTTGTGCATCTGCGCTAAAGCTCGGCGCAACGACGATATCTGTAGGAAGAACAAGTTTTACGCCCTTACTGTGTGCGCTTTGAATTAGTCCTTTTACCGTATCTATCATCTCTTCTTCGACTAAAGAGCTACCAATCTCTTTTCCTTGGGCTGCAAGAAATGTAAATACCATTCCGCCGCCAATAGCCAAGACGTCGACCTTGCCAAGAAGATTTTCTATTACTGCCAGCTTGTCCGATACCTTGGCTCCACCTAGTACAACTCCAAAGGGGCGAGCTGGATTCTCTGTTAGCTTCTTCAAAACTTCGACTTCGGCGGCAACTAGGAGACCAGCTGAATGCGGCATCAACTTGGGTAAATCAAATACGGATGCATGCTTACGATGTACTGCACCGAAACCATCACCAACGTATACATCTGCCAAGTCAGCTAGTTGTTTCGCAAAAACTAAACGTTCGGCCTCGTCCTTACTTGTTTCAGCGGCGTCAAAGCGAATATTTTCAAGCAAGAGGATCTTCCCCGGCACGAGAGTCTTCGCGATTTGCGCAATCGACTCCCCCGTGAGTTCGCCGGTGAAGATAACTTCTTGTCCAATTAATTCGCCGAGGCGCTTAGCCACCGGTGCAAGTGAAAACTCTGGGGCAGGAACGCCCTTGGGTCGACCTAAGTGTGCAGCAATAACTATCGAAGCACCTTTTTTTAACAAAAGTTGAATAGTTGGAAGCGAGGCTTTAATTCGACCGTCATCTTTAATCGTGCCATCTTTTAATGGCACATTCAGATCACAACGAAGAAAAACTCGCTTTCCAGCCACATCAAAATCTGCAAGTGTTGGCATTAAAGCGTCTTGCCTACATAACTGATCAAGTCGACGAGACGGTTTGAGTAACCCCACTCGTTGTCATACCAACCAACAATCTTTACTTGATTGCCAATAACCTTTGTCAGGCCTGAATCGAAGATACATGAGGATGGATCTGTGACGATATCTGATGAGACGATTGGATCCTCCGTGTACGACAGGTATCCCTTAAGCGAGCCCTCTGCAGCGGCCTTCATCGCCGCATTAATCTCTGCAGCAGTCGCCTCTTTAGCAAGCTCGACCGTTAAATCTGTTGCCGAACCGGTAGGGATCGGTACGCGCATGGCATATCCATCGAGCTTGCCTTTGAGCTCAGGCAAAACAAGGGCTATAGCTTTAGCCGCACCCGTTGAGGTTGGAATCATGTTAGTAGCAGCTGCACGTGCGCGACGCAAATCTTGGTGTGGGAAATCTAAAATAACCTGATCATTTGTGTAGGCGTGAATCGTTGTCATTAAGCCCTTAACAATTCCCCAGTTATCGTTGAGAACTTTAGCCATTGGAGCCAGGCAGTTTGTCGTACACGATGCATTTGAAATAATGTGATGGTTAGCTGGATCGTACTTTTCATGGTTAACGCCCATCACAATAGTGATGTCCTCATCACTTGCCGGCGCAGAGATAATTACCTTCTTGGCACCGGATGCGATGTGCTTCTGCGCATCGGCGGCCTTTGTGAAGTGACCAGTTGATTCAATGACGACATCGACATTAATGGAGCCCCACGGCAAGTTAGCTGGATCGCGCTCAGAGTAAACTTTAATTGTCTTTCCATCGACCGTTATTGAATCATCGGTGAAAGTAACCTCAAGACCTAGGCGACCCAAGATTGAATCGTATTTTAGAAGGTGTGCCAAGGTCTTATTTGGTGTGAGGTCGTTGATTCCCACAATATTGATTTCTGGGTTAGTCAGGCTTGCGCGGAAGAAGTTGCGACCGATGCGACCGAAGCCATTGATTCCGACATTTATCATGATATGCGTCCTTGCTACTCAGTGGGGGCTATCAATTAAAAAAAGCCCAACGGATGGTGGTTTGAATTGCTGCCACAACGTTGGGGTCTTGGGAGTAACCCTACCAGTGGCTATAGAGCTCACTCCTGCTTAACAGGAGTGTTTAATTCAACAAATCAGGAGATAGTCCACTTTCGGTATCTGGGATTCCGAGTTCGCTGGCACGTTTATCGGCCATTGCAAGCAATCTACGGATTCGACCGGCAATTGCATCTTTTGTCATAGGTGGCACAGCTAGCGAGCCCAGCTCTTCTAGGGAGGCCTGGCCGTGATTGATGCGCAACTCCCCCGCCTCTTTTAAATGATCCGGGATTGTCGCCCCGAGGATTTCCATGGCGCGTGCAACGCGAGCAGATGCAGCAACAGCTGCTCGTGCAGAGCGTCGAAGATTTGCATCATCAAAGTTTGCAAGGCGATTGGCCGTTGCGCGAACCTCGCGACGCATGCGGCGCTCCTCCCATGCAAGAACGGATTCATGGGCGCCGAGGCGCGTCAGAAGTACTCCGATTGCATCGCCATCCCTAATCAC
>WLHG01000096.1 GCA_009702845.1 Actinomycetota bacterium | reverse complement strand
GCATAGTCCATAGCCATATTACGAGTAAGTTGAACAAGAGCGGCTTTACTAACTGGATAAATCCAACGCCCAGTCTGGGCAACGCTGGACGAGATGCTAGTTAAGTTGATAATTGAGCCGCCACCCTGCTTCTTCATATGGGGTCGAACCGCAGCGCCCAGCATTGCGGCGCTTGCAATATTTACATCTAAAGTGTGGCTCCATTGGGCGCGAGTACTGTCGGCACCTGCATCGTCATACGAGCAGGCGAGATTTACAAGAATATCGATACGCCCCCATGCAGTTATTGCTGCCGCAACCATTTCTGCAATCACCTCATCATCTGTAATATCGCCGTGAAAGAAGATGGCATCTGAACCGCATGCCTTCGCAGCAGCGGCCCCGCTCTCTGGATCTATTTCGACGATCATGACTTTAGCGCCATCGGCGATGAGCGTTTTAGCTACAGCTATGCCGAACAGGGTTCCGCCACCAGTAAGGATTGCTGTTTTACCTTGTAATAGATCTGAACTCATATCTCTCCCTAAGAACTCGCAAGAGAACTACTTTAGTGCTCGAATTCTTGTGATATCGATCCATCCGCGCACAGGCTATCCATAGAACGCAAATAAATCGGGTAAATCTATTGACATGCGCGCAGAGCAAATGGAGCATTCTCTAATGGCGCCGGTCACAGAACTCCTAAGAGAGCACAATCTCTTTAGGACCACCTATCTTGACGAAGCGCGTAGTGAAGTGGCTCGGGTTTTTTGCCCACACGCGCTAACGACAACACAAAAAGACGAAAAGCTGAACACGGTACACAATCGAATCACTTTAGGTGATGTAACTTTAAATTATCTCGACTACGGCGCCGAAGTCAGAATTACTCCAGGTGAGTTGAACTCTTTTTATCTCATTCAAATACCACTAAAGGGTAGTGCCGAGATTTCATGCGGGAAGGATTCGATTCACTCAGATATAACTACTGCATCCATCCCCAATCCTCTAGAAAAACTCGACATGGTTTGGCACGCGGGCAATCCCCAGTTAATGGTCTACATCAACCGCGCAACACTTGAGAAGCGTCTTGAGGATTTGATTGGCAGAGAGATTCACGTCCCTGTTAAATTTGATTTAGGAATGGATCTAACAACTCAGAAAGCCAAGAGCTGGCGCAACTTAATCGATACCTTGGTTTCAGATGTTGATCATGAGGGATTGACAATGCATGCTGGAATTCGAAATCAATTTCAGGACTTAATAATTACAGGACTCTTACTGTCACAAAAACATAATTACAGTGAATCTATAGGGACAAGCATTGAACCGATAACATCTCGGTCAGTACGCCTGGCAATGGCTGCCTGTGAGGCAAATCCACAAGATCCACTGACCGTGACAGATATGGCGCGCTATGCCGGCGTCAGTATTCGCTCACTACAAGATGGCTTTAAGAAATATGTAGGAATGAGCCCAACAGACTATTTACGGAATGTCCGCCTCAATCGAGTCCGTGAAGAGTTATTGGCCGAGCGAAGCTTCGACTCCTCGATTGCAGATATCGCATTTACGTGGGGCTTTACGCACCTAGGTCGTTTTGCAAAGATTTACCATGAACGCTTCGGAGAACTTCCATCTGAAACTATTCGAAAGTAAGTAAACCCTGTAAGCAGTTCTACTTCTTGGCGATATTTAACGCAAAATTTAATGCTGGACCAGCTAATTTGTCATGTAACTTAAAGAAGTTTTCAGTTGCCTGGTAGCCGGCCCAAGATTTCGGTAAAAACTCTGCTGGAAGACCAGGATCAAAATATGGTGCATGCCGCCAATTTGTAAGAATCGTTGTGTAGTCGCGAAAAGCTCTGGAGGCATCGATTGCGTTGTTCTTCGAAGCCCAGTATTTAATGACAGGTTTAGTGGTTTTACTGAAAGAGTTATAGACCTCTTGAATGCCCTCGAGATCCCACCACTCTTGAACCGCTGCAGATGTTGGCTCAAAGGCCATATGTTCTGCTGAAAATATATTCATATATTTTTCAACCTTAAGGGATTTAGCCAGCGATATCGCATCGGTGCTCAGTTGAAGTGGGGCAATCCAAAGTCCACCACTTACTTGTGCAAAACCTATCCGTGTTAAGCGAGATCTAAGTTGATAGCGGATTGCTCGCAGCTTTTCTGGAATTGAAAATGCAACTAATATCCAACCTTCATTGATAGGAGAATCGCGGCGCTGGAGTACACGTGCATCACCTTGGTCGAAAGATCTGCGCATCTCGGGAGAAATTGCATATCCAATTACTCCGTCCTGCTTTTTAGAAATCAAAATTCCCCTTCGCTTGAAACGTGCAAGCGCACTACGGGCCGCATCCTCTGCGACATCTAATTCGGCACAAAGCTGAATAATTGTATTTGCTGAAAACCAACCTCCGTTAGATCGGCTGTAAGCGGCATAAATGGTAATTATGAGGGATTGAGGTCGGGCGGATCTATCAACTAAGTCTCTGGCCTCGCCGCTAAAGATACTGTCCATTCGGGAATGCTAGCCTTCGGGAGTGTGATTGCAAGGGTTATACGAAAATATTTATTAATCGGGTACCTATGTGGGGGTTATAAATGGCTGCAGTGTTTGTAGAAAAAGTCCGACTCTTAGAGTGGATGGAAACTGATGCCGCTGGACATCAACATTACACATCAGCCTTTCGCTGGGTGGAAGAGTGCGAATCTGCTTTGTATCGCAAACTACATCTTCCGACCACATTATTCGGTCAGATCCCACGGGTAAAAGTTCAAATGGAATATAAGCGACGAATCTTTTTCGGTGAAGAAATTCTTACGCGCTTAGAAGTTCTTAGAGTGGGTAACTCATCACTTGAATTCGGTTTTACGGCGCATGTCGCAGGTGAACTTGCAGCAGTTGGAAATTATGTAATCGTGCACTCACCAGAAATAGGTAAAGGTGCACAACGATGGCCAGATGCATGGCGATCGGCATTTCTAGGAGAGTAGTTTTGCAACCATCAATCCGCTGCCACCGCCGACGCCCCCACCCGGCCATGTGCCAGAGCCACAGATATAAAGGTTTTTGATGGGTGTTCGATGTCGAATCCAACCAGGCATCGGACGCAAGAAGAAGAATTGAGCCGGGTGATGACTGCCACCGAGAGAGTCGCCTTTAATTAGATTTGCGTTGTACCTTTCAAGATCAGTTGGTGAGAGAACTTTTCTTGACAAAATCTGTGATTTTATTCCCGGAGCATAAGTTTCAAGATTTTCAATGATTCGATCTGCATACACTTCGGCGATTTCATCCCATGATCTGCCTTGAATAATTCCCGCGCTATCGCCAGTAATTTCAAGGGGAAGAACACGAACTTGAATCCAGAGAATGTGTTTTCCATCTGGAGCTCGTGATGGATCACTTACTGTTGGCTGACCAATCACAAGAGTGGGATTTGCTGGAAGCTTTCCTGCAGCAGCATGCGCATACGTAAGCGCCATCTCATCAACGTATGGTGCGATGTGAACGTAGTTGAATTCTCGAGCCTCCTCATTAACCCAGTTAGGAAGTTCATCCATCGCTAAGTGGATCATCATCGTTGCTAGACCTGGACGGAACTTCTTAAGCTTTTCAATCTCAGGTGATACTTGTGAATCGATTCCCTGTGGCAATAGCGTTGGCATTAAGGCTGGATTCACATTTGCGACCACGCTTCGGGCTTTAATAACCTCACCACTAGAGGTTCGTACGCCTATTGCTTTGCCACCTTCAACGAGAATTTCTACAACACTTGTTTCGCTTCGCAACTCTCCACTATTGCTTCTGATAACACCGCAAAGGGCGTCGACTAATGTTTTCGCTCCACCTTTACCTAAAACCATTCCAAACTCTTGACCACCAATGGATTCCAAGAATGAGAACAGAGCGCCGCCAGAAATATCTGGACCGTAATCCAAATGCATTCCCCACGTTGCAGCAAGCGCCTTCATCTCAGGGCTACTGAAATGCTCATCGGTAAATGCACGACTTGATTGCAACAACATTCTTATGAGCTCTAGCAGCTGCGAAACTCCCAGTACCCGCCACGCTTTAATCAAAACCTTTACTGCAGCAAGCGAGGGGAGCTCTGTACCAAGAAGAGGGAAAAGATGCGGTGCTAACTGGCCAAGCTTTGCAGTAAGTGCCTGCCATGCCGCAACATCTTCGGGTGCTACCTTTTTGATATTACTGATGGTCTGATCGCGATCCATCACTACGCCTATCATTTTCCCATTAGGAAAAACTGAGCAATATGGTTTACCAGAGGGCACAAAGTCAAGACCATGCTGTACTAATTGATCTTTAAGAGCTGCCATTACTCCGCCACCTGCAAATAGGCTTAGATTTGTGGCAAAGAGATCGTGATGAAAACCCGGCAGAGTAACTTCCTCAGTCCGGATGGCACCACCGAAGGCGTTGGCTGCTTCGAGAACCATCACTTTTTTGCCTTTGGCGCTTAAAATCGCCGCCGCCGAAAGACCGTTAATTCCGGAGCCAATAATGAGTACATCAAGCATTGAGGAATCATGCCATGGAGATAAGCATTAACCAATAGACGTAACCGATTGATTGGCATTAGATTAACCAAGTTACTTTCGGGGTAGAACGTTAATTTTAAGGAGTTTACTAATGGAGCGCAATGATGCGATCATCATC
>WLHG01000095.1 GCA_009702845.1 Actinomycetota bacterium | reverse complement strand
GCCCAATAAAGGAGTTATCACTCACGCCATGCTCTTCGTGAGTTGAACCGGTCAAAAGCGTTGACCAGCCAGGTCCTGAGAAAGTTGGTGCTGGCATAGTTATTGTTGTGAAAAAACCGCTCGACTTTAATGCAGTAATCGTTGGGGAGTCTTCAAGGGCAGTCGCAAGATTAAGACCGTCGATTCCAATGAGGAGAATCTTGGTTTTCATTTAAGCGATTGCCTTAGCAATCGCCGCGGTGTGCAGAGGCGAAGATCCGCAGCACGAGCCAACAATGTTGACTCCCATCTCCTTCATCTTCGCTGCATACTTTGCCATTTCCGCTGGTGTTCCATCATAAATAAACTCATCGCCCTGTAATTTTGGTAACCCTGCATTTGATTGGGTAATAATGAATACGCCCTCTGGTCGTGCATTTACCATCTCTTGGGCGATGACCGCCATTTCATCGGTGCCACGGCCGCAGTTAGCGCCAATAATTCGAACACCGAGGCTAGCTAAATGCGTCACCGCATTGCCTGGCTTAACGCCCATCATGGTCCGAAGGTTTGTATCAAAACTCATTGTTGCAATAATCGGTAACCCTGGTGCAACTTCTTTGGCGGCATTGACTGCTGCTTCGACCTCACCTAAGTCAGACATAGTCTCAATAAGAATGGCATCGACTCCACCGGCAACTAATCCACGAATCTGCTCGGCGAAGAGTGCTTGACCGCTCTCAAGAGTCATGGTGCCCATTGGCTCCATTAAATCTCCCGATGGCCCAATATCGCCCATAACAAAACAGCCAGGATGGCGATCGGCGACTTTGCGTGCGATTTCTGCACCGGCTTTATTGAGTTCAAAGACACGATCCTCAAGACCATGCATTGCAAGACGTCCATGTGTGCCGCCGAAAGTATTCGTTGTAATAAATTGTGCACCTGCCGCAGCATAGGCCTCGAGTACTGCTTCAATATCGGCTGGTCTTTCAACGTTCCAGAGCTCAGGAGCGCCACCATCGGTGAGTCCACGATCTTGCAACATTGTTCCCATCGCTCCATCAGATGTGAGAGTTGCTTTTTCTAATGCTTCATAGATGGCCGACATTTATTTTTCTCCCATAGATTTGATTAACGCTTCGAGTTTTTCAACGCTTAACTCATCTTCGAGTTCAGCGGCAATACGTGGTGCTAAAACATCTGGTGAATCACTTGCCTCTACCCACGGATCGCGATTCCATCCTTCTGTGTATGCATCTGCATCGATTTCGCCAAGGCGCATGGCCGCCTCATCAATCGCCTCTTGAAAGCGTGATGCCAACATGACTTTGATGGTGCTCTCGCCTTCTCGCGCAATGACCATTGAGGGTATTTCATGCCAGCGCATGACTTGATATTGACTCATGGAGGGAATTCTATAGGGCGATATCGTGGCCTTTCGCTCTCAAAAACCGTACCCTTAGCCCATGATTGATCTCCACTCCATTGATATTTGGCTACAGCTATCCGTAGTTGTCGATGCAATGATCGCCGCCGTTCTAGGTTCGCTGATTGGTTGGGAGCGCGATCGCGCTGGAAAATCAGCTGGCCCTCGCACGATGGCCCTAGTTGGCTCGGCATCGGCTGCGATAGTTGCCATCGGGGCCGTTCTCGACGTTCAAGCCCAATACGGAGATCCGACCAGAGCACTTCACGCGATCATTACGGGAATCGGATTCCTTGGTGCTGGATTAATCTTTACCGATAAGCATTCAACTGGGATTCAAGGCGTTACAACTGCAGCGACGGTTTTTTCAACGGCCGCCGTTGGTGTCGCAGTAGGTCTGGGCTTTCAAATAGTCGGTGCTGGCTTAACCCTTGTTATTCTAATTATTTTAAGATCAACTCAAGTTATCGAAAAATCCACCAACCGAGGCAATTAACGCTTCATAATCTTTAAGATTACGTTTCTATCGGTAGGTCGACCGCACCACCAGTTAATATCATGAGTTGCTCCTAGCTCTGATCGCTTCTGCCAAATATTTGCACTGATTACTCTCGATAAAGCGGCAATGTCAACTGGGTTATTGGCATCGCCATAATCAACGCCACCTGCATGATCAATAACACTTAGACCAAAGTAAATATCTCCCGCCTCATCCGTCACGATTTCGATAGTACGAGATTGTTGCGGCCAATCTGCATGAGATGCAGTTTCAATCTGCCAGAATCCGCGCACTTCCTCCTCTGGCCCAATCCATTTAATGTGATGGCGGTGTTCATGACCGGCCAGCCATGCAATGACTTTCGGATACTTTAAGAGCATCTCTTGAATCTCTTCGACGCAAACACGCCTTCCCGTAGGTGCATAACTATTAAACATTTTGCTTAATGGATGGTGCGAGGCTAGAACAACACGAGATTCTGCTGATGCGATTTCGCGCTCTAGCCATTCGAACTGTTCAACGTCAAGGGAGCCTTGCCAGCCACCAAAGTTATTGACGCTATCTATAACGATAAGTTTTACGGCACCGATAGAGGTTGTGTAGTACATGTGCTTGTTGGCGATATTCTCATCCGTAAACCCATGGCCTCGGGGTAAGCCAGGTGACGCGCAATGCATCGCAGCAAACTCACCACGCTCTACCGCACGGCGCTCAACATCGGCAGTTACTTGTGTGTAGGGAGCATCAGATGCATCTGGGTAGCCAGCGGGGCCAATCTCCTGAAAACTCGACAGTACATCTGCAAGCGTTACATTCGATGGCAGACCCGTATATCGCTTGTCATCAATCATGGCCGCATTAATTGCAGATGCTGGTGCAACCGTGCCTTGTAAAAGCGCGTCATGGTTTCCATGAACGGCATACCAGGGAAATTTCAGACCCGTGGCTTTAAATGGCGCGCGGCATGCATTTAAAAGATTAGGAACAATAGGGAAGCCATACTTTGCCCGTGCATCATCATCTTCTAGTTGCGCTGGAGTTCCATGGGGATGCCAGTAGCGTGTGTCGTAATGCTCTACGCCATCATCAATGACGCCTTCATATCTACTCTGATCGCCTGAATCGGGCCGAAAATCTAAGCCATCCAAGAGTGCTAAGTACCAGCTAACCTCATTCTTTTGAGCATTATCAGTTGTGTCCCCAGTAATAATCGCACCATTAACTTCGTGTCCAGAAAGTGGACCCGTGGTAATTGTGTTGAGTGATTGAATCATCGCCTCGACTACATGCGGTGACAACATTGAGTGTGGGCGATAGGTGCCGATCGTGCCAACTTTTTCACGAATAGGACTATCGGGATCGGCCCAACGATCTAGATACTCAGGACGCGTGGGGGATTGCGCATCACAGACATGTAAATCAGATAAGTGGTGCATGACTAGTAGAGGTGTGCTTTTTGCGGGAAACTCGTGGCCGACGTGGACCTCATCTGCGCTAGAAATTAAATCGCGCCAGCCCAGAGAGTTAGCCTCACCCCGTACATATGTCATAGTCACTATCCTAGCCAGATGCAATCTAAAAGTGCGAGCATCATCGTTCTGACTGGCGGCACGAGCGAGCGATTTGGCTCTGATAAATCACAGGCGCTAATAAATGGCAAATCTCTTATCGAGCGAATTCTCGAATCGATTCCATCCGAATTTGAAATAATCCTCGTTGGGCAAGATCCACACATTGAGAGTTCGACATATACGAGTGTGCAAGAAGAGCCGATTGGTGGTGGACCTGTCGCAGGTTTTAAAGCTGGTCTTCAAATCTGCGAAAGCGAGATGGCAATTCTTGTAGCCACTGATATGCCCTTTGCAATCGCGAAAGTGATAAACCTACTCAACTTAATGAAATCTCATGATGAGGCTCTCATGTATGTCGATGCCGAGGGCTTTGCGCAACCGCTGGCCGCCATCTATAGAGTTGAAGCGGTGGAGAGAGCCTTTGCAGCAATGGGCGATGTCCATGGAAAATCTATGCGGGAACTAGTTTCACATTTAAGCGTTACTCAAATCCCGGCAACGGAGGAAGTATCTAAATCGCTTATAGATATAGATACTGCCGCTGACCTAGAGCGGGCAATCGCTTTTGCCGCCCAGCTAAAGGATAATCTCTAATTATGAGCGCTTTAATTGAAGGCAGTTGGGATGAAGCTCGAGCAGTTGCCGCTAATACTTTTCAGCTCCTTGCCAGTGAATTAATCGATGTAACTCAGAGCGTGGATCGCACTTTGGCAACAGATGCCCATGCATTATGCGATCTGCCAACATATGCCACATCGGCGATGGATGGTTATGCAGTTGCAGGTGATGGTCCTTGGAGAATTATTGGCGAAGTAAAAGCGGGACTACCAATGAAGAGTGTGCTTACAGCAGGAAGTGCTGTGGGGATTGCAACTGGCGCCGTCATCCCACATGGAACGTTTGGTGTTATTCGTTGGGAGAATGCAACTGTCGACGAGAATATTCTCACTGGGAAGGTGAGCGAAAATCAAGAGATCCGCCCACCTGCTCATGAATGTAAAGCGGGTGACGTATTAATTCAAGCGGGAACAAAACTTAACCCCGCAATGATTGGTTTACTTTCGGCAGCTGGATTAGACACGATAGATGTTGTTAGCAAACCACGAGTGGCACTTGTTTTGTTAGGTGATGAGATTCAACTTACTGGCATACCGAGTGAGGGTTTAGTTCGTGATGCCTTAGGTCCTCAGCTACCAGGTTGGCTAATAAAAATGGGATGCG
>WLHG01000094.1 GCA_009702845.1 Actinomycetota bacterium | reverse complement strand
GGAAATGCGCGAACGCTGGTGGTCGCTCCACCAATTTCTCCGTTAGCCTCCAAAATTCGAACGCTCTTACCTGCTCGAGCAAGGTATGCCGCCGCAACTAAACCATTGTGGCCAGCGCCAATAATGGTTACGTCGCAGTCAGAAGCCTTCATTAGAGAGTGTTAAGGATGCGCTCAATCGCCTCAGTAATTATCTCTGGGCTTGTTGCAAAATTAAGTCGCACATACTGTGAACATTGAGCTCCATACAAAGAGCCAGCATTAAAGGCTACGCGGCCTTTTTCAAGCAAAATCTGGGATGGATCTTCACCGAGATCCAGACTGGATAAGTCAAGCCAAGCCAGATAACTATTATCGGGGATATGATATTTAACCGTTGGAAGTTTTCTTGCGAGTAAGTCCCGGAGAAGAAAACGATTGTGGTCGAGCTGGTTCATTACTGAATTAAGCCAAACCCCACCCTCTGCAAAAGCGGCAGCCGATGCGAAGGCACCAAGAATCGAGGCACGAAAGTGAACCGCCTTTGGCATCCGATCCAACTGCGCATTGATTAATGCATTCTGCGAAACAATGATTGCGCACTTTAATCCGGCAATATTCCAGCCCTTCGATGCAGCCGTTACCGTAATTCCTACTTCGCGGGCAGTGTCATTGAGCGCTAAAAATGGGATAAATTCCGCCGATTTAAAAGTGAGTGGCGCATGAATCTCATCGCTAATTACCAGTACTCCGTACCTCTTAGCCATCTCTGCAATTCGAGTAAGTTCGCTCTTTGAGTAAACACGGCCAAGAGGGTTATGGGGCGAGCACAGAAGGTGAACCCTTAATCCTGCAGCATAAATCTTTTCAATCGCATCTAGATCTAACTGCCAAGGATTCTCGGTCTCGTTGTCGGTATCAGCCCGAGTAAAAGGCACATCAATCTTTGTAAGGCGAGTTTCATTGATCCAATTGTAGAAATTCTGATAGACGGGCGAGTTAATAAGTACGGTATCACCAGGCTTTGTAAAAACTCGCAGAACTTCTACTACGGCGACTCCTACATCGGATGCAATCCGCACCTGTGAAGTATCAACGTCCCAGCTCCATTGTTCGGCGGCAAAGCGCGCAAATCCAGTAGGAAGCTCTGGAATTAATCCCAAATACCCTAAATCTGATTTAGCGACCATTTCCTGTAACACTCTGCGGATTGGTTCGGCGATAGGAAAATCCATCTCCGCCACTGGAAGAGGTAAAACATCACGATCAAACTCGCGCCATTTTTCCGAGTGGTGGGTTAGAAGTTCGGCAAGGGTGGGAGTTTGAACGTAAGTGTCAGTCATCTAAGAAGGCTACCTTGCTAGTGCACATAACTAAAGCGGGCTAGGCCTCATCTGGCAGTAGTCTGCGTGTGGTATTTCGTACTACTAACGTTGTAGGCAGCACCAATGATGGTGGAACAACATCGGGTTTACGCAAGCGCTCCATAATCGACCAAGCCGCCATTTCACCCATTAATGTGACTGGTTGCTCAATAGTTGTTAGCTCCGAAAATTCAGCCATCTCATGACCATCAAAGCCAACGATCGAAATATCCTCCGGACTCTTTAATCCGTGACGACGTAACGCCTGCAGCGCCCCCATCGCCATCTCATCGGATTCGCAGAAAATTGCAGTTGGTCTATTAGGTCGCGCCAAGAGATCATCCATAGCACGCGATGCAGTGTGCATTGTGAAATCTCCATGCACTTCGCGCGAAGGCAGCCACTCCAATTGATTCTCGGCTAAAACCTGCATAAAGCCTTTACGTCGATCCTGAGGAACACTGAAATTAAAGGGGTCATCGGGGCGTCCAGACATGAGACCAATCTTTTTATGCCCTTGGTTAACCAGGTGTTGTGTTGCGGTACGTGCAGCGGCTACATCATCTATTTTTACACTCGCACAATGTGCATGCTCCATTCCGACTAAAGCGACGGGGATTCCAAGACTGAGAATCGAGTCAAACTCTTCCTCGGTTGGCGGGAGCGAGATAACGATTAATGCATCTACGCGACCCTTCAACATTTGATGTTGAAATAGACGTTCGCGACCCTTCATGGCACTGAAGTTATAGAGCAGTAGATCTAAGCCGGCTTCACGTAGCGCCTGTTCAGCACCGCTGATAACTTGAGAGAAATACCAGCGGGAAATATAGGGCGCAACTACACCGACGCTGTTTGTGCGTCCTGCCGGAGAATCTGCGCGAGTTAAGGGGTAATCCAATTTTTCTGCGGCGGCAATAATCTTCTGCCGGGTCACTTCATTGACATGCTGTAGGCCGCGAAGCGCTCTTGAAACCGTTGCAGTAGAAACTCCGGCCTCGTCTGCAACCTCTTTTATTCCTGCCATTGTCCCCTCTTTTTTCTGCTCCGTACTGCAAAAACCTGCAAAAGACCCTGCAAGGCATGTAAAACTACGGCAGAAGAGATAAATTGGCAATAATTTAAATACTTTAGCGATAAATTTACGCCTATGAGCCAACAAATTGAGACCCAGATCGATGTCACCCTAACTGAGCGCGACCGAATGAGCGCCTTCTTTCGAATCATTCTCGTCGTACCTATGGCGATTTTTGTAGCCTCTTTTACTCCATCGGATCTGAGTACCTCTAATTCGAACTATTTTGCCGTGGGTTTTCTAGCCCTTCCCGCCGCTCTTGCCATTATCTTTCGTCGAATTTATCCAAGTTATCTTCTGGCCTTTAATGAGGCGCTACTCTCACTTCAGACTCGAGTAGATGCCTACCTCTTGCTCTTGACCGATGAATATCCTTCAATTGAAGAGAATGAAATCGTTAGTGTTGATTTTCCTCCTGTTGATGCCAAGCTTCTCAACCAATGGCTTCCGCTAGTTAAGTGGTTCCTGGCTATTCCGCTGTATATAGTTGGAATTTTCTATATTATCTTTGCATTTTTCTTAACAATCTTTGCCTGGTTTAGCATTCTCTTTACTGGCAACTATCCAGAGAAATGCGCAGAAGGTGTCGTGGGTACGATCGCTTACTGGAACCGTGTCGCAGGCTATGCATTACTCCTTGTCACGGATGAATATCCAAGCTTCTCTCTCTAATTCATGAGCCTTCACTCGGCGCAGAAAATGCGGCGAATCGTTGCTGAAGTAGCTAAGTTAGATAAGAAATTTGAGCCACTCATTGCCCGACGTCCGCTGTGTACCATCGGGCGAAGTGCGCAAACTGAAACTAATTTCGAATCACTGGTTAGTTCTGTAATCTCTCAGCAACTTGCAACGAAGGCCGCCGAGACTATTCATGGGCGCTTAGTACTAGCTTGCAAAGGAACGATAACGCCCCGAAAACTAATCAGGTTAGAGGATCTCGAACTACGCGGTATTGGAGTCTCTGGCGCTAAGGCGCGCACACTTAAAGGTCTAGCCGGCGCGGTTATTGATAAGAGTATTCCTATTGATCGTATCGATGAGATTCACGATGACCAAGAGATTTTCGATGCTCTAACCTCACTCTGGGGAATCGGTCGATGGACCGTTGAAATGTTTATGATCTTTCAGTTAGGAAGGCTAAATATCTGGCCCACTGGAGATTTGGCCGTTCGGCGAGGCTGGGACATTGTGCATAAAAATAGTGAAGAGACACAGGCTAAAACCCTAGATGCATTGGGAGAAAAACTTCACCCGCATCGCAGCGTCGTGGCATGGTATTGCTACCAAGCCGTACATGAATCACGCGGTTTGGATTACTAAATATCCTCAAGTATTAATGAGACAGAGTTAATGCACCAACGCTCATCGGTTGGGACGTCATAACCCTCCCCTTTGAATATATGACCCAAGTGAGAGCCACAGGCAGCACATCGGACCTCTGTGCGGACTCTTGGAAATAACGAGCGGTCTTCAATTAAATCTACCGCGTCATCGCTCGAAGGCGCGTAAAAAGATGGCCACCCACAGCCTGAATGAAACTTTGTTTCGCTTTTAAATAGCACTGCGCTACAAGCTTTACATTTATAGACGCCGACTTTATCTGTATCTGTATATTCACCAGTAAATGGACGCTCGGTCGCAGCATTTCTTAAAACATCATATGAAAGCGGATCCAATGCCGCCGCCAGTTCACTCTCATTTATCTTTACCGGATAGTTTTTCTCACTCATACCGATGCACTTTCCTGAGGATATGCAACCCCGGTACTGGAGTGACAGTCATAGCCATTTGGATTCTTTTCTAAATATCTTTGGTGATACCCCTCGGCCAGAAAATACTCCACTCCCTCGGCGCTAATAATCTCTGTTGCAATCTCATCCAAATTATTTTTACTTAGTACCCCTTGATACACATCGCGTGAAGAGACTGCGGTTACATATTGGGCGGGAGTAGTTGTATAGATAGCGCTGCGATACTGAGTTCCAATATCTCCACCTTGTCGATTCAAAGAAGTTGGATCATGCATCGTCCAAAACTCTTCCAGCAAGCGTAGATATGAAATCTTTGATTCATCAAAACTAACTTTCACCATTTCGGCATGGCCAGTAGATCCAGTACAGACATCTTCATATGTTGGGTTCTGCTGGGTTCCCCCCATGTATCCCACTGATGTCTCAATTACTCCTGGCATCTGCCAAAAGCGGCGCTCGGCACCCCAAAAACAACCAGTTGCAAAGTAGGCGATTGAACTCATAGCCCTAATTCTTACAGTTTCGCAGCTATCGTGCACCCGCTGATAACCTTGCTCTCGTTAACCCATGAGCCCCCGTAGCTCAGGGGATAGAGCACCGCCCTCCGGAGGCGGGTGCGCAGGTTCGATT
>WLHG01000093.1 GCA_009702845.1 Actinomycetota bacterium | reverse complement strand
TTACAACTGCCATGGCAGGTTTACTCCTTCATAGATTTAATGCGCACGCGCAAAAAACCCGCTCGGTTGTGGCCTAACTATTTGTTGGGCCCGTCGCACTGAGAGTCATCGACCGAATAAACGGACCGAGATGATTCACCTGGTTTTAAGGCCAAGGCAGTGCTGAGATGTCACCGCAATTTCTTACGGTGCGGGGCCAATTCTATATGTACTCCTGAGCCCGGAATTACCGACCGATTAAGCGCAAAAGCCCCCATGAAGTGATGCGAAGGATGGCCTCAAGGGCGATCGAGAAGGACATTTTGCTGATGCCATGCGTGCGCTCAACAAAGGTAATTGGAATCTCGCCAATCGTGGCCGCGCAGGAGCGTGCCCTACGGGTCATCTCAATTTGAAAGCAGTAGCCCTCACTTTTAATGCTGGCCACATTCATCCTCTTTAACAGCTCGGCATCGTAGATTCGAAAGCCCGCAGTGGCATCTTTTACGCCGAGGGATAGAAGGGCATTGGCATAGGCGTTTGCACCTCTAGATAGATATTCGCGAAACTTGCTCCAATTTTCGATCGCTCCATCGTCAACCCAGCGCGAACCGATTAAAAGCTCGCTAGTTCCGATCCACTCCATCATCTTTACTAAATCACTTACCTGGTGGGATCCATCAGCATCCATCTCGATGACAGTGGCATAGCCACGATCTAATGCAATGGTGAAGCCGCTTCGATAGGCGCTGCCTAAGCCCATCTTCCCGCTGCGAGATATAACTTCAATGCCGCGAGCTCTACAGAGATCGGCCGTACCATCGGGTGAGCCATCATCGATAACGAGAATATCTACCGGTAATGCTTTGAGTGCATCAAGGATCCGCCCGATGCTTTCAACTTCGTTGTAAGTAGGTATAACTACGATTGCAGAATTCATGCGCGCGGATGTGCCTGTTTGAATACTTTTTGCAGACGCTCAGTCGAAACATGCGTATAAATCTGAGTCGTCGCAAGGGATGCATGTCCGAGAATTTCCTGCACAGTACGCAAATCCGCACCACCCTCAAGCAAGTGCGTTGCAGCAGAATGTCGCAGAGCATGTGGACCCATACGTTCAATTCCCTCAATCGCAGATAGCGCTTCGTAGACAACGCTTCGCACGGTGCGCTGATCGATGCGCTTTCCACGCGCCCCAAGAAAAACCGCCTGTGCAGATTGATTGGTCATTAGCGTCTCGCGTCCATCGGCCAACCATACCTCGAGCGCTTTCATCGCTGGCCGGCCCACTGGAATCACGCGCTCCTTGTTGCCTTTACCTAAAACTCGAATCGTGTTTCGGTTGTAATCAATATCGCCGACATCTAAACCGCAGAGCTCTCCAACACGAGCGCCCGTTGCATACAAAATCTCAACCATCGCAACATCGCGCAAGGACAAAGGCGACTCCTCCTCCGCCGCCCGAGTGGCCATCGAATCCATCGCCAACTTTGCATTGTTCACATCTAAAACCTCTGGCAGGGTGCGATGTCCTTTTGGAGTTGCCAGAGTTAGGCCAACATCGGTTGAAATATATTTATTTCTAAGCGCCCATTTAGTAAACAATCGCACTGAGGTTGCGCGCCTTGAAAGCGTTGTCCGCGCTCCCCCTTTGACCGCCTGATTAGCTAGCCAGGAACGTAAATGTGAAAGTTCGAGTGCGCCGATATCAGAAAGACCCAGTTTTTCTAGGTGCTCTACAAGTGAATTCAGATCCCCCATATATGCACGAACTGTATGAACTGAAAGATTGCGCTCGACCTGTAAATGCCTTTGAAAAGAAGTTAGCAGCTTTTCGAATTGATCGCTCACGAGTGAAACTTTACTCGGGTTTGCGGCCCTGACGCAGGAGGCCGAAGGTGAGAGCATCCTCTAAAGCCATGGCAGATGCGGCAATAACATTTTCGTGGACACCGACAGTGCTCCACTCCCCTTTGCCATCACTTGTTTCAACTAATACTCGCGTGATCGCGCCGGTTCCAAGGCGGCCTTCAAGAATACGAACTTTGTAATCAGTGAGCTCAAGAACATCAAGTTCGGGATATAACTGCGAAAGTCCCGTTCGAAGTGCATTATCAAAAGCGTTAACAGGGCCGTTTCCTGTGCCGTTACAGATCATCTTTTTACCTAAAGCAACGACAGTGACTTCGGCCTTCGTCACAATACTTTGATCTTCTGCGCGCTCTACAGTTGTTAGCCAGTGTTCGATTGCGAAGAAGGATGGACGTTTTCCGCTCATCTCTTCATGAACAAGAAGTTCGAAAGATGCATCGGCAGCTTCAAATGTAAAGCCGCGTGACTCCATATCTTTTACGCGATCGACAATGCGTCCGATGAGTTCTTTATCTCCGCCAAGATCTACGCCGAGCTCTTGCGACTTCAATTCAATCGATGCGCGACCAGCCATGTCAGAGACCAACATACGCATATCATTTCCAACTGATGCTGGATCTTCGTGCTGATATAGCGATGGATCGACTTTGATTGCACTGGCGTGCAGGCCGGCCTTGTGAGCAAATGCTGAAACACCAACGTAGGGTTGACGCGCACTCGATGAGACATTTGTAACTTCAGCGATTGCATGCGAAATACGGAAGGCCTCGCGCAGTGAATCCTTGGGCAAAACTAATTGATGCTTCTTTAACTCTAAGTTAGCAATAATCGTGACTAGGTCGGCATTACCAGTGCGCTCACCATAACCATTGAGCGTGCCCTGCACATGAGTAGCACCTGCTGCGATAGCGGCCATTGAGTTAGCTACTGCGCAACCTGTGTCATTGTGGCAGTGAATTCCTAAGCGGGCCGAGCTTGCAGTAAGAACATCATGGACAACTTGTGATAATTCATCGGGCAACATGCCGCCGTTTGTGTCGCAGAGAGCAATGACATCGGCGCCGGCTTCGGCGGCAACGCGCACAACTTCTAGGGCGTAGGCACGGTTATTGCGATATCCATCAAAGAAGTGCTCGGCATCTAAAAATACGCGTTGGCCTTCGGCGATTAAATGTGTAACTGAATCGCGAATCATCTCTAGGTTTTCATCCAGTGATGTTTTGAGCGCTAAATCAACGTGGCGATCAAAGGCTTTTGCAACCAGCGTTACTGCTGGTGCGCCACTATCGCGAAGTGCACCGAGGAGAACATCATCGGCAGCTTTAACATTCGGGCGACGAGTAGCACCGAATGCTACAAAGGTTGCATTTCTTAAAACTAATTCCTTCTTGGCGCGAGCAAAGAACTCAGTGTCCTTCGGATTTGCTCCGGGCCATCCACCTTCAATAAAACCAACGCCTAAATCATCTAAGTGGCGTGCGATAGCTAACTTGTCATGGACGGAGAGATTAAGACCCTCTTGCTGCGCGCCATCGCGCAACGTTGTGTCGTAGATATGAAATGCATCAGAGGTTGGCACTAGCAGACCTTCTGTACCCAATTATGTGTGTCAGCGATTGTTCCATGCTGAATTCCTAGCAAGTGATTGCGAATCTGCATTGTGATGGCGCCGGGTTGTCCATCCCCGGTAACCCATGTTCCCATCGTGCTCTTTGCCTGTCCCACTGGTGAGACAACAGCTGCGGTACCGCATGCAAAGATCTCAGTAATCTCACCGCTTTCTACACCGTTACGCCAATCATCGATGCTGAGCATTACCTCTTCAGTTTTATATCCAAGATCTTTCGCCACAGTTAAAATCGAATCGCGAGTAATACCTGGAAGTAGAGTTCCAGTAAGTTTTGGTGTAATCACCGTTGCATCTGAACCTTTGCCTTTAACAAAGTAGAGGTTCATGCCACCCATCTCTTCAACCCATTTGCGCTCTACGGCATCAATCCAGACCACCTGATCGCAGCCCTCTTTAAAGGCGGCTTTCTGTGCAACCAATGATGCCGCGTAGTTTCCTCCACACTTAGCCTCACCCGTGCCACCGAGTGCTGCACGAACATACTCAGTTGAGATCCAGACTGATACGGACTTCGAAGGATCAAAGTAAGCACCTGCCGGTGTTGCAATCAACATATATGTCGCCTTATTGGATGGTCGAACACCCAAACCAACTTCAGTGGCAAACATAAATGGACGAAGATATAAAGACTCTCCCACTTTATTAGGTACCCAGCCGGCATCTTGTTTTACCAAAACGTCGATGCTTTCTATAAATTGCTCTTCACTCATTTCTGGAAGAGCTAAACGGGCTGCCGACTTTGCAAAGCGCTTGGCATTTGCCGTTGGGCGAAAGAGTGCAACCGAACCATCGGGTTGGCGATAGGCCTTTAAGCCCTCAAAAATCTCCTGCCCATAGTGAAATACTGCCGTTGCGGGATCTAGTGATATCGGCCCATAAGGTTTTAACTCGGGCTCACTCCAGCCGTCTTTCTCACTCCACTCGCAAACAACCATGTGATCGGTGTAGTACTTACCAAATCCACCCTCGGCAACGAGAGCATCGCGTGTAGCAGCATCTTTAGCATTCGGGTTGAGTGTTATTTTCATAGTTATAACGCTGCGACTAGCGCATCTCCAATTTCATTAGTACTTCGTTTTTTGTCTCCACGCACTAATAAATCTGCCGCTACGGCACGCTCAACATCTCGCGCAGCATCATTAAAACCTAAGTGGTTAAGCATCATCGCAACCGACATGATTGTCGCCGTTGGATCGGCGATGTTCTTGCCGGCAATATCAGGGGCTGAACCATGAACGGGCTCGAACATTGATGGGAATTTTCCAGTTGGATTGATATTGCCTGAAGCTGCAAGGCCGATACCACCGCAGATAGCTGCAGCTATATCGGTCAAAATATCGCCAAATAAGTTATCGGTAACGACGACATCAAAGCGCTCGGGGTT
>WLHG01000092.1 GCA_009702845.1 Actinomycetota bacterium | reverse complement strand
TAGATTCCATGGTGCGTATTGTGTCAGTTAGTTAAGAATCCATGCCGTTGAGCGCGCTGGAACGTTGTGCTTTCCATTGCGAGAATCCACATCTCCCGAACTCTGGAGAATTATTCGGCCAGAGTAATCGACTTCAAGGATTTGCTCTGAAAGATTCATCACAATTGTGACTAATCCACGTTTGAAAACTAAAACCCCTTCTCTCATTGATCCATGCAATGGCGATTCCAGCCACTCAATAGCGCCAGCTCCAGTTAAGTGCTCTGTGCGCAGAGCCATGGCGCTTCGGTAGAGATTGAGGACACTTTTTGAATCTGAGCTCTGATTTTCAACACTTAAAGACTTCCAAGATTGATTAATCGGAAGCCAGGGAGTACCCGATGTAAAACCAAATGGTGTTGAATTCCCGCTCCACGGCAATGGTACGCGCGCACCATCGCGACCTTTTATTGCACCCTTTGAGCGAATAAATGATGGATCTTGGCGATCGGAGTCGTGCAACTCTCCATCGGGTAGTCCTAACTCTTGACCGGCAAAGATATAGGCCGAACCGGGCAGTGCGAAAACGAAGAGTGCAAGGGCTTGGGATTCAAGAGCGCCCAATCGAGATGCGACACGGGGGGAGTCGTGGTTGCTCAACGCCCATGTTGGAAGCGCATTAACCGTTGCATTGAGTTGGTTAGATCTATCAATTACTTCGAATAAATAATCACTTTGAAAAGGCGCAGTCAGAAGGTCGAAGTTAAAGACTTGATGAAGCTCATCGGCACGTACATATCGCGTGGCATTAACTGGCGGATGTACCCAGGCTTCGGCAACTGCCATCACATCACGCGCACCATATGAGTCAAAAATCTTTCGCCACTTGCGGTAAATATCATGCACGCCTTGGCGATCAAAATATGGAACTGACTCTAAAAGCGCGTTACGTACATCTGTATCCATCTCAACATCTAAGCGAAGAGCATCACTCAAGCCCTTAGGATCTGGGTGATTTGCATGGATATTTTCTTTAACAAGACCATGTGCCACGTCAATTCGAAAACCATCAATCCCAAGATCTAGCCAAAAGCGCAGAGTTGTTTCGAAATCGGCATTAACTTCTGCGTTCTCCCAATTTAAGTCAGGCTGGGAGGAGTCAAATAAGTGCAGGTAGAACTGGCCATCATCTACTTGAGTCCAGGCAGCTCCGCCAAAGAGTGATATCCAGTTATTGGGCGGTGTGCCATCTGGCTTTGCATCATAAAAGTGAAAGCGACTTCGCTCAGGTGATCCGCGTCCAGATTTTAGAGCGGCCTTAAACCATTCATGTTGATCAGAGAAGTGATTTGGAACAATATCGGCTATCACGCGAAGATCTAACTCATGTGCTTTATTAATGAGTGTTTTTGCATCCTCTAAATCGCCATAACGTGGATCAACATCTCGGGGATCTGCGACATCGTAGCCGCCATCTTTATTAGGGGATGTGTAGAAGGGGCTGAGCCAGATTGCATCGACTCCAAGCTCCTGCACGTACTTAAGGTGGGATGTAATTCCGGCTAAATCGCCCTCCCCATCACCATTGCTGTCATAGAAGGAGCGGGGATAAATCTGATAGATCACCGCTTCTTTCCACCACGGCGTAGATTTCATAGCGCTAAACCTATTTCACGCAGAGAAGGCCTAACAATGTAACAAACCTGAAAGGAGCCAAAGAAGGTTGCGCTTCTATAACGATTTACGGCGCAATCTTGGCTTCGACCTCTTTCATTAACTTATGCATATCTTGCGAGATGGAGTGAAGCGCGCGCAGCTCCTGATGTGCCAAGGTGCGGGCCTCTTTTGCAAGTTCGAACTCTGCTATTGCTGCCGAATGGGTCTCATTAATCGTGTTTTCAAGGTTCATGGCTTGGACCTTTTGACCCACCATAATTATCGAGAGCAAGACTAATTGCAAGAAGGTCTGTGCGAGCCAGGAAATAATTACGATCGAATCGCGTGATGCAATCGCCTTGGGAAGGGATATGAAAGCAATCGCCGTAAAGAGATAAGCGCACCACATTGTTGCAACGCCATTTATAATTTTTTGTGCAAGCCATTTATTAAATCTTTTCATGGCTAAACGATAGCCAAGTCAAAGATTAAGAAGAAGAGGGGCTGGCTTTAGGAGATTTTGTTTTCTTTGCCGTTGTGGCTTCAGGGCTCTTGCTAGACTCTGGCTTGCTGGACTTGCTTGACTCTGGCTTGCTTGATTTGAGCGGCTCTAGCTTGACTGGCTTAACAGGCTCTAATGGGGCGGGTCCCATCTCCGAAAGCGCCGCCTCTTTAATGGCAATGGCTAATGCGATTGCAGTTTTCTGTTGAGCATTAATCGAACGTATTTCAGATTTTGTTTTTGCCTTTAATAACGCTTTGTCTGCAAAGCTGTTAGCTGCTTCCACCTTGGCCATGAACTCTTTAGCTATTTCTTCGCGCTCCAGTTTACGTGCAGCTACTTGAGTTCTATATATTTCCACATCCAATTTGTACTGCTCAATCGCAGTTAGCGGAGTCGACGATGGCGAAGGCGATGGCGAAGGCGTGGAATCGGCGTTGGATGCAGGAGTTGCGATGATAAAAATGAGAACAGAGAGGGTTAGCCCTGCCACAAGTCGGAACTTCATGGCTTCATGATGGCCTACTAGGTTGTGTTTTTTCTGTGAAACGTGTATTTAAAGCCCGTGCCAATTGGCAAGGGCGCCCACACATGAAAGAGTGGGGCCATGGGCGAACTGATAATGATCGTTGACGATGAGCCTGGGGTCCGGGCCCTCCTGCGCGACACCTTAAGCATCGCCGGTTTTGAGACCGTTGAGGCAGGCGATGGCATGGCAGCACTGACGCTTCTGCGTACTAATAAACCAGTGTTGATGGTGATAGATATCAATATGCCCTTGATGGATGGATTCGAACTCGTTGAGCGCTTGAGGAGCACTAATGACTTAACTCCAGTTTTAATGCTTACTGCTCGAGAAGATAAGACTGACATTGCACGCGGCTTAAAGATCGGCGCTGATGATTATGTTATCAAGCCCTTTGGAATCGAAGAGCTAGTCCTGCGGATTAAGGCGATTTTGCGTCGCTCATATAAGTCTACAACTGCTCCAACACTTCTGACATGTGGGCCGATTACGATTGACGACGAACAACATTGCGTGACTTTCAATGGCGAAGAGATTGATCTCTCACCTACTGAGTATCGGCTATTGCAGATTCTCATGGAGAAAAAAGGTCGCGTACTTAGCAAGAAGCTCTTGCTAGATGAGGTCTGGGGTATCACCTTTGAATCCGAGAGCACCGTTACTGATACCTACATTTCATACTTACGCAAGAAGTTTCACCGAGATGGATTCGAGGGCATCAAAACAGTTCGTGGAGTAGGTTTTCAGATTCAGGAACCTAAACAGGTTTAATGAAGGATAAAACTCGACAAATCTTTGCAACTATTACGGTTACCTCAATCCTCTCACTCCTCATCGGAGGCTTTGCAGTATGGGGCTCCTATCAATCAGAGATTTCGGTAGTCAATGACCATTTAAAAACAGTTGCTTTAGATGTTGAACTAAGTCCAGGGGATCCGATAGCTGCAGCCCTTCTGAGTGTTGAGCAAAATAACTTTGATATGACAGTTGCCTTTATGGCACCCACCGGTGAAATTGCGATATTAAAACAATCTAGAAAGGCTGTACTCAATGGCCCAGATAAGCTTCAGATCCGCCATATTCATATTCCTGAGGGCGAACAGTTAGTTATTGCAGCACCGCTTACCGATATCTCTAGTAATTTGCAGACAAATCTCTGGCGACTATTGCTGTTTATCATTTTTGCAAACACTATTGCATCATTTATATCTATTCTGATTAATCGATCAGGCGCCCTCGCCATGGAGCGCTCTCAGCGCGAAAAAATGCAGGAGTTTTTGGGCGATGCCGCGCATGAGTTAAGAACTCCTTTGACAGTTGTAAAGGGATATGCCGAACTGCTGGAGGGTAAGCAATTAGAGCAGGAACGCGAAGCGATGGCATTTAACCGCCTCAATAGCGAAATCAAACGAATGGAGTCGCTCATTGCCGACCTCCTCATGTTGGCCGAATTAGGCGAAGAAAAAGTCGATGAGTTTTCAGCAGTAGATCTCTCGGAACTTCTAACGGATAGTGTCAAAGATTTTGAGATAATCGCTTCCACGCACCCACTAGAAGTCCATATCGAGGATTCCGTAATTCTGAATGGATCAGAGAAATATTTACAGCGGTTTATCACAAATGCACTCGCAAATATCAGAATCCATACCCTGCCCGATGTTCCGGTGCGAATCACCCTTCAAAGCGCAAGAGAGATCAAACTCATTATTGAAGATGGTGGGGTTGGCTTGCCCTCTCAATCATATGGAGAGAAGATTCAAGGATTAAAACGCTTTGATCGATCTCGCTCGCGCGAAAGCGGTGGCAGCGGTCTGGGTTTGAGCATCATGAGCGCCGTTATTGAGCGACATCAAGGGGTACTTACTTTGAGAAAGAGCGACCTGGGCGGTTTAGCGATTGAAGTTCAACTTCCTCGCACTTAGACTTAAACAATGCAAACACTCCAAATCATCCTTCTGGCGGCGCTGCTGGTTGGAACCGCGTACTGCGTAAGATCTCTAAGGGCACTACATCAGAAAACCTCATCAAAGTTTGAGCGCATTTCACGTGAGATAACCGCCGCCACTAAAGATATTAAAGCCTCCGTTTTGCAGTCGTATCGCCAAGGTGAGGCTTTTTCACAGTTAGTTGCGCTGCTTAAATTTTCCGCTCCAATTCCACCCACGAGAAGTTGGGCGGCATCACCTGATCTCCTTTTGACTATCGCTGACTTAGTGCGAATACATAAACCTCGGTTAGTTGTTGAGCTTGGCTCAGGTGTATCGACTCTCATAGTTGCTAAATCTGGCGCTAAGAAAAT
>WLHG01000091.1 GCA_009702845.1 Actinomycetota bacterium | reverse complement strand
TCGCTGACTTGCTGGCTGAAAAGCAGCCCTCGAAACGCATGTCATTGCCGGCTGAAATTGGCGCCGTAGCTGTGTTTTTGTGTTCGCCTCTTGCTCATAACATCACTGGTGCCGCGATTCCAGTCGATGGTGGTTGGACCGCTCAGTAATTGAGTAGATAAACAAAACACCCGAACCATAATCGGTCCGGGTGTTTTGTTTATTCGTGGTTATGACTTCTTTTTATCTTCTGTCTTCTTCTTATCTTCTGGCTTTTCAGTTTTAGCTGGCTTTCCTGGTGGCACTGGCTTTACTGGATCTGTTGCTTTGGTTGGGAGTGGTGGCTTAGTTAGTTCAGCGGGTTTAATAGGCTTTACTGGTTCGGCACCAAAGGCGGCGACTGCAGTTTTAAATGCATTGTTAGCTGCATCCATGGCATCGCCGTGAGCTTTAACTGCGAGTTCTAACTGCGCATTAGTTACACCAGCAACTGAGGCCGCGGCGAGGAAATCTGCATCGGCTTTAGTAACTGCAGCTTTGCGTGTAGCGGCAGCGGGTACGATTTTTGCATCATATGCTGCACGAAGTGCTTGGTATTGCTCTATAGCAACTTTCCAGTCGGCATAGTATTTCGCAACTGCAACTTGCCAATCAGAGTTGTACTTGTCCATAGCTGCACGGTTAGTGATTGCATTCTTAATTACTAAAACTCGATACTTTAAAAGATCAATTTGATACTGTGCAAGAGCGGTTTGGTAGGCCGCTGAATTTGTAGATGCAGGCGACGGAGTTGAGTCGGCATGTACTGCGCTGACCGATCCTGTAATTAGGCCAGTGGTCAGAAGGGCCACACTTAAAACTTTTTGTACTTTCATAATCCGCTCCTCGTAAATGATTCGGGTCCAACTGGCCCGTGATCAAAAAGTAAGCCCCGCTCTTGTGCTTTCTCGGAGAGAATTCTCAGGTGTTTCTGTGGTAAATCCTCTCAAAAAGAGCCCTTTTGTGATGCAGAGAACTGGCGCTAACACTCACATTCCATACAATTAAGTATTGTGTGAAATCTCCAGAAAGTAGAATTGATATATGAAATTACATCGAGTCGCCATCGTATTGATCAGCACTCTCATGTTCAGTACTGCGAATCCGGTTTTAGCCGCAGATACAGTCCCAACGAGAGAAGAGCAAGTGGCTCAATTTCATGCCAAATATGACCCTCTCTATGATGCCCAATATGCACGCTTAATGGTCATAAATTCTAAGATTACAAATAATGCCAGCATGCTTCCATCATTTAAATTAGTTGTGGCCGATTTCCTAGGCGTTCGCAAATTCCTAGATACCAGCCTCAGTGGCCCTACTGCCGAACTAGAGACAATCGTTAGTTATGCTGATGAGGAACTGGGAGAGTTCGCCAACACGATCTATCTAATGGAAACTCAAGTATCTAAGAGTAAGACAATTACCTGCGTTAAAGGTAAGACAATCAAAAAGGTAATGGCCTTAAAACCAGTATGTCCAAAGGGCTATATTAAGAAGTAATCCTTACTTGAGAGTTTCAGAGTTCAGAATTTGAGACCAGGAATTACCTCGATCATTTGATTTGAAAACAAATCCAACTTGGTGAGAGCGTTGATCTTTATAGTGCCCTGCTGCATACCAAGTGCCGTCAGACCCAAAGGCAAATGACGTAATTCGAGTCAAGTGATTAGAAAGAGTGGGCAATGCTCCGGCTTTTGTAAATTGTGCACCGTTGTTTTCAAATATGAGAATGGATCCTGAATCATCCCCAAGCAATCCTGAGCTACCTGAGGGATCGTCGCTAAAATAACTCACAGCCCGCGGAAAGGCGACGCCCCCCAATTCTTTCCAGGTGACACCGCCATCCATTGAGCTCAATACCTTCGAGTCGTACGTTGCGCCAAAAATATTTAATGGGTTATTTTTTGAAAATTCAACTACAGCAAATCCACTTTGTAGAGTGTCAATCCTCTTCCATGACAGACCACCATCACTACTTTTAATAACTCCGAGACCTGGGCCAAACATGCTCTCGCCACTACCTTTTACTCTGCCAAAAGTTATGGCGGTCAGGGTTTTGTCATCTAGCGAATCGACACTTATCGCTTGCACGCCGATGTCCGTTGGGGCACCGGTCGGGAGTTCCTTCCAAGTTTTCCCGCCATCTGCGGTTTTGTATATGACTCCTTTGGTGACATAAATCTTGTTGCTACCATCAAGTGCCCGACCATTAGTAGTAGTGCCGGCATACATCACTAACGGATTGGTATGAGAAATTGCGAACCCGGTGTCAATGCTTACCCCAATTCCAGCTTGGACCATTATTTGTTTCCAAGTTTTCCCGCCATTAATTGATTCGTATACCCCGTTGTTTTCAGAGAAATAATCTTTAATTGTTCCAGGTTCTCCTGCACGCGTCATTACAAGATGATTCGCGTTCTGAGTATCCATTTCGAGATAGCCAAACTCCGTGTGACAAGGTTTCTTGCCGTCTGATTTCTTGGGGTAACCAATCAATCCTGTAGATGAAATCTTCCAACTCTTCCCACCGTCTACCGAGAGATAAAACCCTTTGAATTCGATCGCGATTCCCAAATGCATAGGATTTTTGGGATCTACATATAGAGTCTTTTGAGATCGAAAGCCTTGGTTGCCATCAATTCCCTTACAGAGCATTGGTTGGGCCTTGGCACCCGATGTGGAGATTGTCCGGACGACTCCATATATTCCAGCGTTTACGAGCACTGTTTTTGCCTTGCTTGCCGCGTATGCGTTAGGCATCAGAAGTAAGATGAAAACTGAGAGCAAGAGAACAAACTTCTTCACGGGCTGATTATTACACCTGCATGATTGGTGTTTTCGGTTAATTTGTAGCGGTATTTCACCTACTTCGGTGGGTTGTGAGGGATTCGAACCCCCGACCCAGGCATTAAGAGTGCCTTGCTCTACCAACTGAGCTAACAACCCGAAGCATTCAGGTGCCGGAAACACTTGAATGCAGAGGGAAACCTATCAGCAACCAAGAGCTTGCCGCACACAGGCGCCACCGCCAATATTGAGATATGAGTCTCTGGGAAATAAGGGTCGCCCTATGCCTTTCTCTATTTTTGAGCGCTCTTCCTCAGAATTCGCAGGCGGCCCAACCGACAGCTGTCACCGTGGTCGAAATGTTGGCAGTTAAAGGGCGGGCCCCGAAGACTGGATACACCCGCGACCAGTTTGGAACGGCCTGGAAAGATGTCGACCACAACGGCTGCGATACACGCAATGACATTCTCAATCGCGACCTGACCTCAATTATCTACAAAGTGAGTTCCCAAGACTGCGTAGTCCTTTCGGGAATTCTCGTGGATCCCTATTCTGGGGACTCCATAAATTTCCAACGAGGTGTTGCTACGAGCTCTGATGTGCAGATCGATCACGTTGTTGCCCTCTCAAATGCATGGCAGACCGGAGCCTTTAAATTAACCGTTGAAAAGCGCACAGCATTTGCAAATGACCCGTTGAATTTATTGGCTGTTAAAGGAAGATTGAATTCACAAAAGGGCGATGGCGATGCGGCGACTTGGCTACCGCCGAAAAAGAGCTATCGATGTTCCTATGTGGCAAGACAGGTTGCAGTTAAATACAAATATGGATTGTGGTTAACTGCCCCAGAAAAAGCGGCGATTTTAAAACTCCTGCAACCTTGTCCCGGCCAGTTAATACCAGCGGGCTAAGTGAGTTAGTGCGCAGAATCCTTAAGGCGTTTGCGTGAGCGTTCGATTTCAGCTTGGGCTTCCATTGCATCGACCCAGTTGCCGCCAGTAACACTCTTGCCTGGCTCTAGCGCTTTGTAGACTTCAAAGAAGTGTTGAATTTCTGAGAGCTCGAATGCAGGAACATCTTTTAGATCCTGGAGTGATTCTTTGCGAATATCACCGGCTGCAACACAGAGAAGTTTGTCATCGCCTCCCGCCTCATCGGTCATGTTAAACATTCCGATCGCGCGGCATGAAACAACACATCCTGGAAAAGTTGGCTCATCCAACATCACTAGCGCGTCGAGCGGATCGCCATCGAGTGAGAGAGTGTTCTTTACAAAGCCATAGTCATATGGGTAGCGCGTTGATGTGAAGAGCATGCGATCTAAGCGGATTTCACCGGTTAAGTGATCGACTTCGTATTTGTTTCGGCTGCCAGCTGGGATTTCAATTATGACGTCAAAAATCATTGGAGCCGACTTCCTGTTAGGTCTAGCGTGTTAAACAAAACTTGGGGTGAACGACGGGGCTCGAACCCGCGACATCCCGGACCACAACCGGGTGCTCTACCAGCTGAGCTACGTCCACCATGAGTGGCACAGTCTACCTTCTACTAAGGTGCTGGCGGAACGAAGACTGCGCTGCGGTAGTAGGCAAGCTCGGCGATTGAGTCTTGAATATCGCCGAGGGCACGGTGATTTCCAGTTTTGGCTGGGGATGCGAAGTAGGCCTTTGGATACCAGCGGCGCGCCAACTCTTTAATCGATGAAACGTCGATGGTTCGATAGTGAAGGAATTCGTTAAGGGCTGGCATATCGCGGGCGATAAAACTTCGATCGACTCCGACGGAGTTTCCGGCCAATGGAGATTTTCCGGGAGCCAATCCGCACTCCAGTAAATAGGCAATCACTTGTAGCTCGGCCTCGACAATTGAAATGCCATTTGGAATCTCAGTAATTAATCCTGAGGTCGTATGCATCGCTGTGACGAACCCATTCATGCCCGCTAAATCATCGGCGCTCGCCCGAATCACAACATCGACGCCGTCGCCAATCACATTGAGCTCGGAGTCGGTGACGAGGACGGCGATTTCGACCAGGACATCCTTTTCAAGGGAGAGCCCAGTCATCTCGCAGTCGATCCAGATCATGTTCGGTTGTTCATTGGCCATGCGCGCCTGGCAGGAATCGAACCTGCGACAACCCGCTTAGAAGGCGGGTGCTCTATCCGACTGAGCTACAGGCGCCTGTAGTGGGTCG
>WLHG01000090.1 GCA_009702845.1 Actinomycetota bacterium | reverse complement strand
CTTCGACTGTGTGGCTATCAAAACGAAGCTCTTGTAATCGTTTCTTAACTAACCGTGCGCCAACAACTTCATGGTGGTGAAAAGAAACTCCACCGCCATCTATAAAGCTACGTGTCTTAGGTTTGCCTATGTCATGTAAAAGCGCCGCTAGTCGAATAACTAAATTTGCTCCGCCAAGTCGCTCCTCTTGCATAATTGCCTGCTCTAAAACCGTAATGGAGTGCTCATATACATCTTTGTGGTGGTGGTGCTCGTCCACTTCAAGGCGTAGTTTTGGAATCTCAGGAATAAATATTTCGGCTAATCCTGTATCGACAAGAATTGTTATTCCTTTACGGGGATTAGGCGACATAAGAATTTTAGTTAACTCGTCCCTGACGCGTTCAGCAGAAACAATGGCGATTCGTGAAGATAAATCTTTTATCGATGAAACAACGTCGGTATCAATCTCAAAATCGAGTTGGCTTGCAAAACGCGCAGCGCGCATCATGCGAAGTGGATCATCATTAAAAGAATCACTTGGTTTTCCTGGTGTGCGCAAAACCTTTTTTGCTAGATCTGCTAATCCGTTAAATGGATCAATAAACTCTGGTTCTTGGCCGGTGAGTTCGAGCGCCATTGAGTTTACAGTAAAATCGCGGCGGGCTAAGTCTCCGAGAATTTCTTTTCCGTATTCAACTTCGGGTTTGCGTGAATCGGGATCGTACTGTTCGCTTCGGTATGTCGTTACTTCAACGGTTGTGTCCCCGCGTTTACCTGCAACAGTTCCAAATGCAATCCCCGTCTCCCAAACATTTTCTGCCCATGCTTGCAAAATCTTTTTACTCTCCTGTGGAAGTGCATTTGTTGTGAAATCTAAATCATTTCCGAGGCGACCTAAAATTGCATCTCGTACCGGCCCACCGACTAGAGCCAAAGTAAATCCTTTGGCCTTAAATGCCTGTGCGAGTGAGCTGGCTAGAGGCGCGCGTTCAATGAGGGAACGGATCGCTAACTCGCCTGCGGCACCCAATGCACTAGTCACAATAAGTAAGATTAGAGCAGTACCCTTGCTTCATGATCCCGGCACCTGGTGCGGGCAGCGACGGTATTAAAAAGAAGCGGAAGCGCAAGCGCCCCGCCAATCGCGGCCCCCAAACACAATCTCCATCCACCACCGTTAAAGCGACCAAACCTGCCGTTAAGAAGGTGTACTCAAAGCGCGTTGATGAGGTCAGCGCTGGTGGATTAGTTATCGACTCAAGCGGGACGCAGGGCCTTCTTATCGGACGAATCGATCATAAAGATGCAAGCGGCCTTCGATTGCTGTGGTCACTTCCAAAGGGCCATATCGAGGAGGGGGAAACGCCTGAACAGGCAGCTATTCGCGAAGTTGCCGAAGAAACTGGAATCACATCTGCAATATCTCGATCCCTCGGCGTGATTGATTTTTGGTTCATGGCCGGCGGAAAGAGAATTCACAAAACCGTTCACCATTTTCTTTTCTCTGAAGTCAGCGGCGAGTTAATGGCGCAAATAAGTGAAGTTGATGAAGTCTCATGGTTTCCATTAGAGGAGATTATTGATCGGCTTGCCTATCCCGATGAAAAGAAATTGATAGCTCGTAGCGGTGAATTGAAGATATGAAAAAACTCATAAGTATTTCTTTATTATGCTTTTTCATAGCTGCCCCTTTACCGTCTGCCACCGCAGATGTTTCGATTGTGCGTCTTACAAGCACCATCCATCAAAACTTTACAGGTGAGTTTAGGAATGATGAGTTGTCTCAAGAACTAACACCTTCGGGGAAATTGGGGCAGTTAGTTTTTGTCCCACTCAGTAGTTCAAAGACTTGGATTATCGATCCCGCTCTCATTGATGAGGTTATTGCGATGACTGGTGATTACAAGTTAGCTACGGAAGCTACGCCGATCGGCAAAGATATTGCTAGCTCTTGGTTAATACAGTTAAAGAAAGTTTCCGCAGCCAATGACGTTGTTGCGCTTCCATATGGAAACCCAGATGTTGCGATGGCTAAAAACTTGGCCCCCAGTGAATTAAGAATGTATTACACCTATGGAAAAAGCGCTTTAGAAATGGGCTTAAGTCGTGCGGTAAGAAGTGAACCCAATGGAAAGTGGTCTAAGGGCAGCTCAAAGTTGGACCCTTTACAACGCAAAGCCTATGGCCAGACGAGAAAAGATTTAACGCGTTTATCAAGAGTTGTTGCCTCGCCAGAGTTAATGCAGTTGCGTGTTCATTTAGCGCGTCTATTAACTCCAGGACTGAATTCAGATGACCGGGCATATTTTTTATATAACGCTCGCTCTGCAGTTGATGCTCAACTTCATAGATTACGAATAAACCCCGGGAAGTACCAGCTCACAACAGAGAAGACAGCCCTGCCAGTAACGGTGATAAATGATTTTCCAGTTGAAGTAACGGTCAATATAAAGATGCTAGCCATGAACACTCGCGTCATTGTCGATAGCTTCACTGAGGTGACGCTAGCTGCCAATTCAAAGCGTCAGTTGGAGCTCAATGCCTTTGTGATCGCACCAGGGCAAACCATAGTCTTTGCCCAAATGACCGATAGTTTGGGAGGCGATGTTGCAGCCCCTGCGGTTTTATCGCTCAACGCCACGGTTATTGATCCACGCCTCACGTGGTTTACCACTGGTGCCGCGATACTTCTCTTATTGGCCGCAATAACCCAAAGTGTGCGCCGAGTACGAAAGGGACGTCACAATGAAATCTAACGAACTCTTTCGTGCCTCAGGGATCATGGCCCTTGGAACTATTATCTCTCGCATCACTGGCTTCATCCGTGGAATTCTCATTGTTGCCGTTTTGGGCACCGCTCTCCTTGCCGATACTTACAACGTTGCAAACACAATGCCGAATATTTTGTACAACTTACTCGTTGGTGGCGCCCTCACTGCAATATTTATTCCGCAGTTGGTGCGCTCTTTCGATCACGAAGATGGTGGAGATGGTTTCGCATCGCGTCTAATCACCACAATCTCGCTTATTTTATTAGCGCTAGTCGCTATCGGGGTGTATTTTGCACCGGCTTTAGTTCGCTTATACGCCCCTGAGTTTTTTACTACGGGCTTTGAGGCTGAAAAGGAGATCGCGATAGCTTTCACACGCTATTGCTTGCCGCAGATTTTCTTCCTCGGTCTCTTCACTATGTTGGGGCAAGTAGCCAATGCACGTGGCTCTTTTGGTCCATTAATGTGGGCACCGATTGCTAACAACATTGTTGGTATCGCACTATTTGGTGGTTTTTTACTTATAGCCTCCGATTTAACAGTTTCAAATATTACTTCAACGCAGATTCAGATTCTTGGTTGGGGAACTACTTTGAGCGTTGTTGTACAGGCGCTTGTTCTGTTTCCAGTTATCAAAAGGTTGGGAATAAAACTACGCCCACAGTGGGGTGTGGCCGGCCTTGGTAAGTCTTTTGGTTTAGCTGGGTGGACTCTTCTCTATGTTTTGATTTCACAACTTGGTTATTTAGTAACAGTCAATGTTGCAACAAGTGCTGCGGTGCGAAGTGCTCAAGAGGGCATAACTCGTGGCGTTGGCTATACACCTTATACATACGCTTACTACGTGATGTTGCTGCCGTATTCAATCGTCACTATCTCTATTATTACCGCAATCCTGCCGCATCTTTCTCGCTTAGCGTTAGCCAAAAATAATGATGAGGTGCGGGCGCAGTTAATTCGAGCAATCAAACTGGTTGGTGTAATTACAATTCCAAGCGCGGTTGCCTTTTTATTCTTTGGATCTTTTATTACTGAGGTTATTTTTGTTGGCATCCCAGTAGGCGATGCCCGCTATATTGGTTATGTTCTCTCAGCTTTGAGTTTTGGTCTTGTGGCTTTTTCTATAAACTTGATTTTGATCCGGGGATTTAATGCTTTTGAAGATACTCGCACTCAAGTCATATCGATCTTTATCATCAACTTAATCTCTGTCGGCCTTTCTTATCTATTTCTTCATCTTCTACAGAATCAATGGGTCACTGTGGGTCTTGGAGCGGCCTTCTCAATTAGTTATCTTGTTGGTCTGCTTATTACGCTCTCGCTCTTGAAAAAACACACTGGGCCGATCAAGGTGAGGGATTTCCTGGGTCAGCATCTGCGTTTAATTGGGGCCTCTGTCGGAGTAATGGCCCCATTATTCGCACTTACTCAGTACATCTCCTGGGTTGGGGTTGAACTCTCACCAATCGCACGGGCTGGCGAGTTATTGGTAGTTATGGTCATGGCTTTTTTTGGTTATTTAGTTGCGGCAAAGGCAGCTGGCGTCGAAGAGATCTCAATGATTGCTCATTTGAGGGACTCGGTGGTCGGCCGCTCCAAGGATGCGGAATAAAGTAGGTGCTGGAGATGTTTCTAAGGAGTGAGCGTGAGTGAAGTCAGAGATCTTGTCGTTGTGGGTTCTGGACCTGCAGGATACACAGCTGCAATTTACGCAGCGCGTGCGCAGTTGAATCCAGTTATTTACGAGGGTTCTGTGACCGCCGGTGGCGCACTCATGAATACGACTGAGGTTGAAAACTTTCCTGGTTTTGTTGATGGCGTAATGGGTCCCGACTTAATGGACAACATGCGCAAACAGGCAAAACGTTTTGGCGCCGAATTAATAACTGATGACATAGTTGAAATGGATTTACTTGGAGATATAAAAACCCTCAAGGATGGCTCTGGAAATACTATTAAGGCTAAGTCTGTAATCCTTGCTACGGGTTCGGCCTATCGAGAAATCGGATTAGTAAATGAAAAACGATTATCGGGGCACGGTGTCTCTTGGTGTGCGACTTGCGATGGCTTCTTTTTCCGCGATCAAGTAATTGCAGTTGTTGGTGGGGGAGACTCCGCTGTTGAAGAGGCGACATTCCTCACTAGATTTGCAAGCAAAGTAGTATTAATTCACCGTCGCGATTCACTACGTGCATCAAAGATTATGGCAGAACGTGCTGCCGCCAATCCAAAGATTGAATTTCTTTGGAACACGGAAGTAATAGATATT
>WLHG01000009.1 GCA_009702845.1 Actinomycetota bacterium | reverse complement strand
GCTAACACTTTACGCAAATGCGCATCTGCGGCCTCGACCCCTCGCCATGAAGAAAATAGCGCCAACGTGCGTCCACCTGCAGCATCAATAAGCTCGCCTAGTTCGGTGAGAACTTCAATGCTCGGACCATCTCGGCCAGGTTCAGGCAAGTGTTTTGGCATATATAAAACACCTTGATTAGCAAAGTCAAAGGGAGAGCCAACATCGAGCATTTGTACATTTGCGGGATCAACTTCGCCGCCTTTTACATCGGTGTTTAAATCCTCCCCCACAAGAAAGCCAATGCTTTTTGCCAGAGCGTTAAAAGAGTTACCTACGGTCAAGGTCGCAGATGTTGCAATCACAGGTGTCTGGGTTAATAGATTTTCGCGCAGCACATCTGAGACTGACAATGGCGCTAAATGCAGCGTTGAAAAAGTTGGTTCATACCACAATACAAAACCATCGCCGAGTTTTAATAAAGTCGCAGCCGTTGTAGAAATCTCACTGACGGCGCCTTTTACACGTGCTCGCTCAGCTAAAACATCGGTGTCGATAATCTCGTCATCGGCAGATAGAAATTGCGTAATAGCTTGGGCGCTCTCGCGCACTCGGCGAATCGGTGATTCAAGGGATTGAGGGATTTCCTCTAGGCGCCCTTGTGCGGTGAAATCTCCCCGAATGGATTCGCCGTAATCAACCATAGATTCATGAAAATCATTGGCCGATTTGTGAAAGTCATCCGCGAGCTTGCCTGGCATGAATTTGCGGGCCATCGCCGATGCACGCAGAACACGAGCCGATGTCAGCTCCTCTGTCACCGCCTGCGTTGCGCGATCCATAAACTCATGCGCCTCATCAAGTACAACCGCGTCGCGCTCTGGCAAAATTGGATGCGAATCAACGATTTCAATGGCCAATAACGTGTGGTTAGTGACTACAACATCGGCAGTCTGCGCTTTGCCTTTAGCGTTAGCGGCAAAGCACTGCGAACCAAATGCGCATTTATCGGCTCCTACGCACTCACGCCCCGATACCGAGTTAGCTGCCCAAACACGTCTATCGACTTCGGGGGCGTCATCGCGATCCCCCGATACTCCGGCTTTGCGCGCCCATTCATGTAACCGCTTGGCATCTTTTTCTAATGAGGAAACACCTAACATGAGTTCGCCATCTGGGTCAGGCTCTTCGCTATTCATCTTTTGCAAACAGATGTAGTTGCCCACGCCCTTATAAATAGCGTATGTAATTTCACGACCCAGAACTTTTTCTAGGGCTGGAACAACGGCCGGTAAATCGCGTTCGACTAACTGACGTTGGAGCGCCAAGGTGGCAGTTGCTACCAAGACTTTTCGCCCATGGACAAGCGGCGGAATTATGTAGGCAAGTGATTTTCCTGTACCCGTTCCGGCCTGCACCATTAAGTGATGGCGATCCGTTAAAGCGTTTGCAACTGCCTCGGCCATTTCAATCTGGCCCTCGCGTGGTGCACCACCAATTGCGGTAACTGCAGCATCGAGTGCTTCACGCACCTTTGCCGACATATCGCTCATGGGGACAATCCTAGTCTTAAGGAGTTTGCCTCAGCGGCCAGCCTTGTGCACTGTGATTAACAGATATCTATTTTCGTATTGAACCCGGAGTTGGTCTTTTATTTCTCGCAACCTCATGCCCCATGCGTTTTAGCATCGCCTTTGATCCAGCATTAACCTGGGCAAGTAGGGCCTGCTCATCAAAATGTTGAAACTCTCCACGATCGAGAATTACTTTTCCATCGATAATTACCGTATCTACCGATTTGGAGCCAGAGGAATACATCAGATTTCTCAGCAGATCTGTAACTGGCAAAAGTTCAGTCCTTCGGAGTGAATGGATAACGATGTCGGCACGCTTTCCTACCTCAAGTGAACCAATTCGATCCTCCATTCCACATGCACGGGCCCCACCTAGAGTTGCCATTTCAAGAACATCTTCGGCATGTAAGTAGTTGCGATCTTGATGGGCCTCACGTGCAGTAAGAAGAGCAAGATTTGCTTGGCGGAAAAGGTCAAAAACATTTGACCAATTTGCTGAATCCGAACCAAGTGAGATATTTGCACCGCGTCGCCATAGTTCAGCATGACGACCGTGCAGAGTAGAACCATGGCCCCACATCATTGATGCACCCGGTGCCCACGCCAAACTTGCACCTAACTCTATGAGTACTTCTGTTTCTGCATCGGTGAGGTGATTGGCATGTCCTAGTGTGACATTTCGCCCTAGGACTCCGATATTTGCCAAGTGTAAAAGGGGGTCCATTCCATAACGGACTTGATCGGCAGCGGTATCGGCTGGGCTATAGGCATGGTGCATGTTTAGTACTACACCAGCGGCATCGGCTTGTCGCTTGGCCTCAATTAAAAGTTCTTCACTTGCCGTACCGAGTCCAAGAAGTGCAATGTGTCCGGTGACGAGTGCGTTCGGATCGGAGTTGCGTCGTACTTGACCACCCATGCTAGCTAGCGCTTCTTCAAGATTGCGCGGTGCGCGTTCGATCGCGCCTTTAATGCGCGTTGGACCTTGATCTGGTGTTTCTTTTCCTTGTGCAAGTCCTGCAGGTCGATCCCAAATAAAAGCATCGCCCAAAATCGCTCTAATGCCTACTGTTTGTGCAGCACGCGCGGCTGCATCTGGCTCAAGAATTGTGCCAGCTTCTAGAAAGCACGTCGTGCCATTTCGCACCATCTCAATTGAGGCCAGTAAAACGCCAAGATATTCCTCTTCATCGGTGACGGTATTGTAAACAACTAATTCAATCGCGTCGAAAACTTCATCTTCTGGGATGTGATCTGGAATTACTCCACGGTATGTCTGGAAAGATGCGTGCATGTGACATTCGATAAGGCCTGGGTGAACAGGTGCTCCCCCTGCATCTATCGTTCGCTTTGGCAGATACCGCTTAGATAGATCAGAGTCCTCACCCACTTCTACAATGCGGCGGTCCAGAATTGCAATCGCCCCATCCGAAATAATTCTGCGCTCGGCATCCATTGTTATGACGTAACCATGTCGAACAAGCATGTCAACGTTTCTCATTTGCGATGTCATAACTAATTTCCCCCTGTTTCTAATTGCCATACATTTGCCTGGTGAATTTGCCACGAGAGTTCAATATTGCTGCCAATTCTTAGCTCAAGTGAACCCTCATCGTCCACATCAGCTAAAACGACCTTACCGCCGCCAACGTCAATTTGAATCCGAGTTCTACTCCCAAGAAATATTATGTCCACAATACTCCCGCTTATCCGCGAATTTGACCCCTCCAAGGAGCTAGATGCATTAACGCGAATTGATTCGGGGCGCACCGACAAAGTTACTGGCTCTCCGACTTCAAGATTGGTGCCTCTGCCAACAAGGGTTTGTCCCGTTCCCAGTTTAACGTGTACCGATCCATCTGCTATTTGTGCAACTATGCCATGAAAGAGATTAGTTTCACCTATAAAATCCGAAGCAAACTCATTAGCGGGATTAGCATAAATCTCTCGAGGTGAACCCACTTGCACAATACGTCCTTCATTCATTACAGCTATTCGATCCGACATTACAAGAGCTTCCGTTTGGTCATGAGTGACATAAATAAATGTTGCGCCAAGTTGACGTTGAATTGTTCGAAGCTCCAACTGCATATGCTGGCGAAGCTTCAAATCCAGGGCCGATAGTGGTTCATCCAGCAATAGGACACTAGGTTCAGATGCAAGTGCCCGAGCTAGTGCAACTCGCTGAACTTGTCCACCACTTAACTCACTTGGGCCACGACCTGCCAACCCTTCAAGTTTTACAAGGACTAGCATTTCTTCAACTCGCAAAGCTATGTGCGCTTTTGACAGCTTGCGCAGTTTTAGGCTGTACCCAATATTTTCTGCAACATTCATGTGAGGAAAAAGTGCACCCCGCTGAAAGACAATATTTGTGTTTCGAAGGTGCGGTGGGGTGTTTGTGACGTCCACGCCGTGAATCTGAACAGTTCCACTGGTTGCCTCTTCAAATCCAGAGATAATTCGCAAAAGTGTTGTCTTTCCGCAACCGCTTGGACCGAGAAGGGATATAAATTCTCCAGACTTAATGCTCAAGTCGATGCCATGAAGGGCTGTGTGTGCGCCAAAATCTTTGCTGACACCAGAAATTTGTACGCCAAGTTGCTTCATATTCTATTTTTCCGTCCGGTTGGTGAGCCGATTTGATAGCGTAACAATAATAATTAGGGAAACTAGTACTACGCTCGCTAGAGCATTAATTGATGGATCAATTCCGCGTCTGAGTAATCCCCAAATCAAGATTGGAATCGTCATTTCATTTCCAATATTGAACCATGTGACTACAAATTCATCTAATGAGAGAGCTATTGCTAAGAGGCCAGCGCCAATGACGGCGGTACGAATAAGCGGCAGAGTTATATCTCTAAAGGTTTGTAATGGTGATGCCCCTAAATCCCTAGCAGCTTCAAGAGTGGTGAAATCGAAGGTTGCCAAACGTGCATTCATCGTCAGAATTACAAACGGCATTGAAAGTATCGCGTGCCCTATCGCGGCATTAATGAGTCCTTGTCTGCTACCAATGCTGGAAAAAAAGACTGCCATCGAAATACCGAGCACTAATGCAGGGATTGCAGCGGGTAATAAGCTGGCGGTAAGCGCAAAACTTCTTCGACGCCCCTTCAAGCTGGTGATACCAAAGGCAAAAGTGGTTCCAAATAAGACTGCCACTATCGCCGATACGAGCGCGAGAAGGAGAGTATTTCGCGTCGCATCTACAAATAAAGGATTGCCAAAGGCGCTTTTGTACCACTCAAATGTAAAACCCTCAATCGGAAGGCTCAATCTGGGAGATGTCGTGAATGAGAACAAAACGGTAACTATTACGGGAGCAAAGAGATAGGTAAGAACAACTCCAACAAAAATTGCTGGGGCAAGGTTTCGTAGTGATCGCCTAAGGTGCTTGAGTGAACTTACCATCGGGTGAACTCTCGAACTAGGCGCATGGCCACCGCATGGATTGCAACGAGAAAGACCAGAACGCTAATTGCTAATGCTGCACCAAGGGGCCAATTTGGTGCCAAACCTTTGAATTGATCGGCGATTAAATTGCCAACCATCACACCTTTGGTGCCACCAACCATTGTTGGAACTACAAAATCTCCGGCAGCCAAGATAAATGAGATTGCAAATGCGGTACTGATACCTGGTAAGACCATTGGGATAAGAATTGTTCTATGCATCTTCAATCCTCTTGAACCAAGATCTGTGGCAACCTCAAGATGATCTTTTGAAACATTGGCCATTGAGGAGGAAATAGGTAAAAGTGCCAAGGGAATTAATAGTCCAACGAGTGTAATTGCAATCGACCAGTTACTAAAAATTAGGAATGTAATGGGTTTAGTGATAATTCCAAGTTGAAGAAGGGCAGCATTGAGGAGGCCCTCTTTCCCGAGAATAGTTCTCCAAGCATAAATTCGAACGAGGTATCCACTAAACATTGACACCAGAATTATATTGAACAAGATTCTTCCCTTACGAGGAAAGACAAATTGCATTATGTACGCCAAAATATATGCGACAGGTACCACGATAATTGCGGTTAAAGTCCCCACAATAATCGTGCGCAGAAAAACACCTCTGTAAAGAGATGTCGTCAATGCCGTTTGGTAGTGCTCCAACGTAAAACCGGCATGCATCTTGAAATCGACTTGAGTCCAGAAGCTATAGAGTCCAAGAATTGCTAAAGGGATTGCAAAGAAAACTACATAAAGAGTTGATCCGGGCAAAAGAAGTCGACGAGTTGCGGCGCCGTTGTTCATATTTCACTTAATTCAGAGAAATATTGGCGCCGCAATCCATCAGATTCCTTATTAGCCAAGCTTGAATGCTTCCCAAGCCTTAACCCATGCAGGCATTCCGACAATATCGCCATCGTCTTTCGTAGGTGGAACAACAACCTGGCTACCGAGTACTCCACCACCCGTTTGGGCAACGATTGAGTAGTCATATAGACCCTTGGTATTAGCATCCAATTGATCAACAGCTGCTGAGATGGTTGCTCCGGAGCCAAGCTCAGTTGCAATAGCAGCATTTGCCTCAGGTGACATCATGAAGTTGATGAAGGCATATGCATTGTCAATATTTGGTGAATCTACCGCGATTCCGTATGCATCAGACCAGAAGAAGGTTCCGTCAGTAGCAGGTGAAGCTGACTTGAGTGCTACGCCCTTCTTTTCGGCAAGTACGATCTGGTATGCCCAACCACCAATTGCAATCGAGGCATCTCCACGAACAAGTACGTCAGCCTGATCACCAAGTGAAGCCGAGAAAGTGACGATATTTGGCTTGGTCTTTAACATTTCTTTAATTGTTGCATCTAGTTGTGCTTGAGTCACACGACTTGGATCGGCGATTCCCATCGATTTTGACCAGAGCCATGTATTGGCGACTGCATCATCTACCATTACAAGTTCACCCTTGTACTTCTTGTCTGCAAAATCTGTGTACTTGGCTGGAACACCATCCCATTTAGTTGGGTTATACACACATGGTTCATCGCCCCAAATCAATGGAACTCCATAAACATTTCCATCCTTAGTCAGCCACTCTGCATTTGCAAATGCAGGAAAGAGGCCAGCGGCGTTTGGGATTCGGGAGAGATCAAGTGCTTGATACAACTCTTCTCCAGAAGCTATGAGTGAGCGCTGAAAATCTTTGTTATCAGAAATAATGTCGAGCTGTCCTCTACCACCAGTTTTGAATTTTGTTAGTGGCTCATCTGGAGAGGCAATAAATGTCGGTTTTACTGTAATGCCATTTGTCGTCAAGAACTCTTTTGCTACTGTTGCAGCATCTTCACCGGAGTAACCAATAAAGTTCAACTCCCCTCCGAGCTCGCCGCCGGCAACTGCCTCAGTTGCACTATCTGACTTTGCGCATGCAGCAAGAAGCGGGCCAAAAGCTGCTACTGCGCCGACGCCAAAAATTCCGCCAAGAACGTACCGTCGACTTACAGGTGCATGTAACTTTGCATTTCTAAGTTCATCTAGTGAATCGCTCATACTCTTGCCTCTCTCTTGCTGGCTTTGCCAGCTTTGGGTTAGTCCCACCGCCGAGTGGGATGTGATGTTGGCCTGGGGAGAGGCAGAAACCGATCCTTAAAGTAAGTAGCGTATAACTTTTCACTACTGACCTTGCATAAGTTATCCCTACTCAAAAGGCGTGTCAAGCATCAAATTGCCCTTGATTTGCTTTCTACGGTAATGATTTGTGCGAAATCCCCTGATAGCCTCTAAACATGCCAAACGCCCTGATTACTGGAACCTCTACTGGACTTGGTCGAGGAGTCGCTGCGCGACTACACGATCTTGGGTGGGACGTCATTGGCACAGTTAGAGATCTATCGCATGGAAAAGGCGTGCCTTGGGCATGCGAACTTGCCGATATCACCTCGCCCACAGATCTTCTCCGTTTAGGCCAGCTAGTCGAAGACCGTTGGGGAAAGTTGGATGCCCTGATAAATAATGCCGGAGTTTGCCAAATTGGTCCATGGGAAGAACTCTCAGACGATGAAATTACTCATCAGCTCAATGTAAATGTTATTGGTGCAATGAACCTTGTGAGGCAAACTCTTCCAATGTTACGAGAGAGTGCCGGAGTGATTGTACAAATCTCTAGCGACTCTGGCCAGATTGCCGAGGCGATGTTTGGTGCCTACAACGCCTCTAAATTTGCACTTGAAGGTGCAAGCGAGGCTCTCTCTGAAGAAGTTGCATCAGATGGAGTTAGGGTCGTCGTCGTTGAACCCGGTAATTTTCGGACGGAGATTGCACGTCACAGTCCACAAGCAAAAGGTAAAAATTCTACTCAAAGATATACGGTGCGATGGAATAAAATCGATGAATGGCTTACTTGGCACGGAAGTGAAAGTCCAGATCCAGAAAAGTGTGTGGAGGCAATTATTGCCGCCGTTACAAATCGAAATACTCCTTTTAGACTGGCTGTTGGCGAAGGCGTATCCGAATCGATTCGTCAGCGTGCTAAGCGAATAATGAGTCAGATGGACGACTCGGATGATTTCCTAAACTCACTCTAGCTATTTACTCTTTACTTTTGGTTACCTGCAGAACGAACATCTGCAATCTCCTTCGAGAGTTTCATTGCTTCGGAGGCATCTAAAGCTCCACATTCAAAGGTAAAGCGTAATTCGGCCTTTGATTCGATTGTCAAAAGATTTCCCTTTGCGCGCTCGGCTAGATAGCCACCTGGTTCAGCAGTTGAAGGCAGTAGCAGTCCCAAAGCTTTTTGATCTCCACTTCGGCAAATCCAACGGACACTATGTGCAAATTCGACCGGGCGGTGACGCACAAAATCGGAACTTCCATCTGGATGAATTTGCATGCTCGATGCCCAGCCATCTTTATCGGACAAAGGGTTAACTGCGAAGACAATTTCTGGGTCAATTATCCCACCTGGTGCAAAGCTCCTGTGCTTTTCTGGATCTTGAATAAAGCCATCAACCATCGCCCGATAGCTACTGTCTGATTTGTAGAGTTCTTCGAATATATGTATCACGCGTAGGTTATTAATTCCTTCAAGTGTCGTGTCTACTATTTTTGCATTATCAACTGGAAGAAAATTAATATGAGCAAGATACATTAACTCCATCGGTGAGCTTTTCAAGTTCTTGATAGACATTTCTACTTGAATCTTGCCGTGGTTCTCACGTAAAGTAATTGAGGGTTGAGCTACATAGTTATGTGAAAAAGCGACTGAATATTGGTATTTCCCAGTGATGGTCATATAAGGGCCCTCAGCATCTGACCCAACAAGCAGTTCTGCTTGGCGGTAGGGTGCATTAGGAAGTTCACCATGAGTTGGATGATCATCTTGCGGCGTAGGCGCACCCATTCCAATTGCACCGCAGTGAATTAGGAAGGCTCCATAGGTCGACAAATAATCAGTTGTCGGATTTGGTTCCTCAAACATCGAGTGCATTGTTAATTGACGATTATAAAAATTCGCTCGCCAAATTTGCTGTCCTTGGAAGGGGAGAACTTCTATCTCTCCACAACTATTAGTAACTCGGAGCCCAGCTACTCCTGTGCTATATAAAAAGGTTGAAGCCGTAAGATTTCCTGAGCTCGCGAGTTTTGTTTCACGATCAGAGAAATATCTGGGAAGTAACGGGATTACAACGTCTTTACTCATGTGATTTCACGTTTACGTAAGTCCTGGCAAGACAACACCAGTATTTGGGGCGAGGTGATCGAGAATTCCTTTGCCTTGGCCACCAGGAGAGTTTTCGGCTTGAGAATAAGCCTTGTTAAATTCGGCAGATTCATCATCAACCCAGACTTCTAGATTGGCTCCCTTACTTTGCTGAGGAAGAGTGCCATTGCGACCCATGTCTCGCCATAGATGATTAGCATCGGCAAAACTTCGTCTATGCCCAGTAGGAAGGGTAAAAGTGAGTAGTTTGCGCGGGAATTCTATGAAGTAAGGGGGCTTCATTCTGTATTTTTCGATTGCATCCGTGTCAATCTTTACTCCAAGGCCATATCCGGTAGGGACATCTGCAAATCCATGTGCGATCTTAATTGGCTCGGCCAACATATCATCGGCATAGATGTTCATAGCTGTAACTGCAGGCCATCTCGCATGGGTAAGAACGGCGCCAAGATGCAACGTATACGCCGATGTGATTCCAGTTCCACAAATTTGTAACCAAAGATTCTTATCAAATGATGCACAGGCTTGGCCCTCTTTGAGAAAACGTGAAACTCCGCCAGCATCGACTACGAATCCATCAAGTGCATCTTCTCTCATCCAATGGGGAAAAAGTTTTGGTTCAAAGTGGGTTGCAAGCGGGCGAGAGACTTTGCTTCTAAGCAGTTTTTGACCGGCAATGTCGGTTCGCATAATAGGATCTTCATAAATTCCAATGCGTGGTTCACGATCTAACTCTTGAAGAAGTGGTGTTGCCTCACCTGGACTGAGCAACATTTCATTCCAGTCAATATCCAGTCTGTAATCTTCAGGAGTAACTGCGGCAACAGCTTTAACTTGTTCACGCACATCAAACCAAGGACGGGCCTTAAATTTATGGCTCATGTAACCTTCGGCGTAAGCATCTTTTGCTTCTTGCGCTAATACATCTGGCGGCATTTTCGTGCTCCACCACGAGATAGGACACTTATCTCTTACGGCAGGCAGGCTAAGAAGTGCATGCATAGGAGCCTCGTAGGCTTTACCTACTAAGTCATACAATGCCATTTGAAGTCCAGCGCCCAGAGAATCATCAGAGAGATGTAGAACTGGATTTCTTCCAACCACGCGCGCAATGGCTTCATCGCTCACGGTCTGCCATGTGTAGTAAAGAATTGTTTCGCCATAGCCAACAATCCCAGGCACATTACTTGTTACCTTACAAATCTCTACAACTGCCCATTGGCCAACTAGGAGTTCTACCCAGGGACGACTGCGCTCTCTCAGCGGAACTTGAATGACCGTCCGCTCAACATCTTTAACTCTTAGTTCCATCGCAGTTCTCCGTCTCTAGGGTTATCTTATGATTCTATGAGCAAGGGCGCTAGGTATTTATTAATCTTTTGCGAAGGGAGTTATCTAATTACTCCACCCATTGTTATACCCCTATTGATTACACGATGGAAGACGAGGTAGATCACTGCTAAAGGAATAGTCGCGAGAGTGAGCCCAGCGAAAATGGGCCCTGGATTTGCTTTGAGCGCATTTGAAAAGGTGAGGATACCAACAGGAATTGTCTGGCTGCCAGGTGCTTGCAAGAGCACTAGGCCTATCTGCGTCTCACCCCAGACCCAAATAATATTAAGAAGAGTTACAGCTAATAGCGGAGCAAACGAAAGTCGAACAACGATCTTTGAAAATGTTCTATAAATGCCAAGGCCATCGAGTGCTGCTGCTTCTAGAAGTTCCTTCGGAAACTCAAGGAAGAAGGCATGAAGCACAAGAATTGTCACTGGCAAACAGAGTCCGGCATAGAGGAGACCCAACGCGGCGGGATTGCTCAATACACCGAGTGCATTAAAGATTTGAAAAAATGGCAAGAGCAAGACGATTGAAGGCAACATAGTGGCAAGTAGTGGAATCGCCATAAATTTTTTGCGAAGAGAGGGGGAAAGTAAAGTTGTGAAATAAGCCGCTACGGCTCCCACGGCTCCAGAAATTGGCAATGCTACAAGAACGACAATCGCAGAATTCTTAGAATAGACCGAAAATCCTGTTCCTCCTGGAGGTCCGCCCCAAGCTTCCTTAAAATTCTCGGGTGCCCAATCAGGATTTAAACTCAGTGGATTAATGTATATATCCAACATCGATTTAAAAGAAAGAAGAATAATAAAGAAGAAGGGGAAGAGGATTATCAAGGTTATAAAAATCCGATAAAGACCCCAAGTCCCTCTTCCTACAATGTTATTGAACCTCATTGGATAGCCGATCTAGATTTTGCAAAACGCAAACTGAGCATTCCGAGGGTGAGCAAGAAAATCGTTCCTAGTACGCCAACTGCCGATGCAGTTCCAAAATCCCCAAACATAAAAGCTTGCTTATACTGAAAAATCGATAAGACGCTTGTCGAGTCAACCGGGCCACCTCTAGTCATCGCCCAAATCAGAGAGAAGCCATTAAAACTCCAAATAAATTGCAGCACGGTAACCATGACTAAAACTGGTTGAATTAGAGGGAGAATGAAAAAACGATTTTGCTGCCATTCCCCCGCTCCATCTACCTTTGCCGCTTCTAAAACCTCCGGATCAATTCGATCTATTGCTCCAACAATTAGCAAGAACGGGAACGAAGCGCTAGCCCAAATTGATACGGCAATAACAACATAGAGCGCCGTCGATGGCTCTGAAAGCCAGGCACTATCTTTTCCTAAACCAATTTTGCCCAAGAGTTGGGTGACAATTCCGATATCTGGTTGGACTGAAATCGTCCAGAAAACCGCCATCGCAGTAGCTGGGGCAATTGCTGGTAGAAACCAGATCGCACGTAAGGGCTCATCCGAGCGCCTCTTGCGACTTGCTGCCAAGCCCATGAGAAGAGCGGTCACCATGACCCCGATTGTTGAGAGAATCGAAAAGATGATTGTGACTTTGATCGAGCTGTGGAAATCAGGGTTTACCACTAACTCGGAGTATTTTTTAAGACCTACCCACTTGACCGCTCCAACACCAGGCCATTCCGAAAAGGACAGTCTCAATGTCGAAATAATTGGAAGAAAAAATGTTGCAGCTAAAAGTAGAATCGCCGGAAGACAGGCCAACAAAACCGGCGCAAGTGACATGCGACTAACACCAGCGCGCCCCGAACTCTGGCCCGCTGGTGTTAGTCCTAGTGTGGAGTCAGGCTTAGTTAAAATGGCCTGACTCCAACCTAATGCATTGAGATGTCATATTTTATGTATGTATTTTCGTTATTACTCTGAACGTATTTTGTCCCGAATGGCATCAAGTTCTGTGCCAATCTGTTTTACGTTCTTCTTACCGAGGAACAGTTTTTGAATCATTGGGTCGGTAACCCCGTTGAGTCCTGCAGGAACTCCCTCAGCCCAACCAGGTGAAGAACCGAACTCGTTTGCATAACGAATAAGCTTCAATACTGCTGGATCGAGAGTGCTGTAAGCCTTTTCTACCGCTGCCTTTGGCAACTTAACAGCGGAAAGTCCAGCTCCGCTCTTAACGTACTCAAGCTGCATCTCATCAGACATAAGCAGTACCAAGAACTTCTTTGCTAGATCTGGATGCTTTGCCTTAACTGGGATTTGGTAGGTATTTGAGCCAGACAAGTTTGGAAGAACTTTAAGTCCGGGTGTGGTTGGAGGTAGGAATAAGAAGTCCAAATTGAGATTGACTCGTAGACGGTCTTTTAATCCACCAGGAGTTGCGTTGTGTCCCATCATCATTGCCGCTCTTCCAGCTGCAAAGAGGGCCATGCCAACGTTCTGATCCTGACCTAGAACTCCAGTTTGGAATATCTTGGCATCGTAGACTTGCTTAAGTTGTGAGAATGCTTTTCCAACTGAAGCATCAGTATAAGAAGTTGTGACTGGAACATCACTCACGAAGTTAGTTCTCAAATTACTAAGCTTCTTTTCTGGTACTCCAGAAGCCAAGAATGAGTCCAACATCCATGTTAAGTGATATCCAGAGCTACCGCCAACAGACATTGGCTCATAGCCTGCAGCTCTTAATTTTTTGCCCATAGTTATAAAGTTTGCCATTGAACCAATTTGGTGATCTGCAGGAATCTTTATCTTAGCCTTTGCAAATGCATCCTTATTGATCCAAGCAAAACCGTAGTACACAGCGCCAAGAAGTACCTGGTAGTTCTTGCCATCTGGTGCTACGAGAGTTGAAGATACTCCATCACCATAACGTGCCTTTAGATTAGCCTCTTTCCAGACGTCATCTATAGGAATGAACTGCTTTGCCTTCATCATCGCTGCATATGGAGGCAGGTTCATTGGAGCGCTGGCCACATCTGGTGCGCTATCTGAAGTCATGATTTGTAGGTTTGTAGTGGTTTGAGTTTGTGCATCTAGAACCTGCAACTCAACCTTGACTCCAGGATTCTGCTTTTCAAATTCATCTGCAACAATTTTAAATGCAGGTTGAATATAAGAGTCTGTTTGAACTATAAGTGTGATGGCCTCTGCTGCACTGCTGCTAGGTAACGTGAAAACCGTAATAGCGCTTAGTGCAATCGTTGCCGTAATGAACTTTAAATTGCGATTCATGCTCTCCCCTTCAATTCTCATATAGCCCGTCGCGCGATTGCTCCGGGTTTGGGACCGTTACCCAGAACCTCGAAGGCTCTAGGGAGAGCCCAGGCAAGAGGTGCATAATCTCTTTTGGTACTGAGTGAAATTAAGGTATCTGAGTGAAGAATCTATGTCAAACAAAATCACCAAAGTATGAGGCTAATTTTCGTTATAATTCGAGCGTTAGTTCGATGACCGCTGGGCTCGAAATATCGTCAGTACCGTAATGGTTGACAGCATTCCTCACAAAGGCCTAAAATTCGATGAAAATTGGAGGCACAGTGCGATGTTAAGCCCCTCTCATTCATGGCGATTCGACTCACACACTCGAGATCAGCTCAATACTATGGC
>WLHG01000089.1 GCA_009702845.1 Actinomycetota bacterium | reverse complement strand
TGGGTGCCGAGCGTTATGCGGTGTGGGCACGATATTTCACCGGAGCGAAGTTGGATTTGCGCGCTACATATGAGTGGGGAATAGCTGATTTAAGAGCTATAAACGAGCGGATGTGGGTTATTGCTGAGCAGATAAAGCCCGGCGCAAAGACCCTTCGTGAAGTTGCCGATGTTCTTGATCACGATCCAAAATATGTGATTAAAGGTAAAGACAATGTCATTAAGTATTTACAGGATTTCACGGATGCAGCAATTAAACGCATGGATGGCGAATTCTTTGAGATCGATGAGCGAATTAAAGTTTGTGAAGCTCGCTTAGCTCCTGAAGGCAGCGCATCAGCGCCGTATTACAACTCGCCATCTGAGGATTTAACTCGCCCCGGGACTACATGGATTCCCATGCTTGGTAAAGATGAAGTAAGTAGTTGGCACTTGGTATCAACCTGGTATCACGAAGCCGTACCCGGTCACCACTTGCAAATCGCGACGGCGACAATTGAAAAAGACCGCCTCACTCGATTCCAACGTACGGCCGCGACTATTAGCGGCTATGCCGAGGGCTGGGCTCTCTATGCCGAACGCTTCATGAATGAACTCGGCGCCTTTGATGAGCCAGGGATAGAGATGGGATATTTATCTGGACAGGCTTTGCGCGCTGCACGAATTGTTGTAGATATAGGCATGCATCTTGGTTATACAGATTTCGACGGCAATGTGTGGAACGCCGAATCCTCACGAAAAATACTTAACGAACAGGCGTTACTCGATGAGGATCATTCTCGAAGCGAGACCGATCGTTACCTGGGGTGGCCAGGACAGGCGATTTCATACAAAGTCGGCGAACGCGTCTGGATGAGCGCCCGCGAGGATGCCAAGGCGAGACTCGGCGCAGCCTTTAATATGAAGAAGTTCCATACATTTGCCCTAAAGATTGGTCCGATGGGGCTCGATACTTTTGCAGAGGAAATGAAGCGCTGGGACGGTAAGTAGTCGCTGGGGATACCCCTCTTCTCTAGATTCCGCGGTAGGTATTGAGAGCTATTTTGTGATTGCCAGTTTCAAGATGCGTGAACTTCTCAGTTGACTCACAATTGTGTCACCCTAAAGTCATTCGAGTTCCTTAGGCTCACCTGTGACTAAAAGGTTAAAGCCCTCAACCGAGGCCTTTAAACCACGCCCTATGGAGGCACATATCTATGCTTAAACTCGACCCAAACCAATGGAACTTGGTCTATAACGTCTTCTCGTTCGGATTAATTTCTATGCTCGCGACAACTGTTTACACGTTAGTTTCGCAACAGCGCGTATTAGCAAAGTATCGAAGCGCACTCGTCATGTCATCAATGGTCACATTCATCGCTGGATATCATTACATGCGAATCATCAACTCATTCACAGAGTCATCTACAGATATGACCGTGAATATCTCTGGTGCTCAGGGTTCTTTTAACGAGGCATATCGCTATGTGGACTGGCTACTAACAGTTCCACTACTCCTTGTCGAGGTTATTGCCGTTCTAGCTCTTGCTAAATCTGTTTCACGTTCGTTAATTATGCGTCTGGTTCCAGCATCTGCTGCAATGATTGCACTTGGCTATCCTGGTGAGATCTCTTCAAACCAAGGCACACAGGTCCTTTATGGCGTTCTATCGACGATTCCATTCCTTTACATTCTCTATGTTCTCTTTGTTGAGCTTGGTAAGTCACTCGACAACCAGCCTGAGGGAGTTGCGGCAACTATCGGTCGCTTGCGTCTGCTATTAGTTGCGACGTGGGGCGTTTACCCAATTTCCTATATCTTAGGAATGGGCGAAGGCATGGCATCTGCGCAGCAGTTTGTAGGAGTTCAAGTTGGTTACACAATCGCGGATATTTTGGCAAAGTGTGTATTCGGACTTACAATCTTCAAGATTGCACGCATGAAGTCTGCAGCTGAAGGAATGAAGGACGATCACTAAAGAAATACTCAATTAGTCAGGGGGTGTCGCATGTCGGCACCCCCTTACTTTTAGTAGCTAATAATCACTGGAATGGAAATGATGAGAAATAACCTTATTAATAACTATCGAATGGGCGGCTACCTATTAATTACCATAGGTCTGATTAGCCTTAGCTACCAAAACGGCAAAAACAACATTTTGGTACATGGTTTGATTATCATCGTTCCAGGAGTTTTACTTCTAGGCTCTACGTGGCTCCCCTCGCTATCAAAAGTACTAGATCTCCGCTCAACAAAAGTTCTGGTACTTGCCCTAGGTTTGGCATTAGTGGGGTTCGCAATTCTTAATTGATTGCCACTCTTGTAAATCAGGTGTCTGTACGTAAGAGTAAGCGTCATGAGTAAAAATAATGAGTGGTCCTTTGAAACTCTCCAAATCCATGCAGGTCAGACCCCCGACCCAACAACCGGTTCGCGTTCATTGCCGATCTATCAGACAACGGCCTATCAGTTCCGTGATACCCAACATGCGGCAAATCTCTTTGGTATTGCAGAGGCTGGAAATGTTTACACACGTATAAACAATCCAACGCAGGATGCAGTCGAACAGCGAATTGCAGCACTCGAAGGCGGAGTAGCAGCTCTTTTGGTGGCCTCCGGAATGACGGCAACTGCCTTTGCGATTATGAACGTTGCTCAAGCCGGGGATCATGTTGTCTCTAGCTCTAATGTTTATGGTGGCACATTTAATCTATTTAACTACACCCTTCCCAAGTACGGCATAGAGGTCACTTTTGTAAATGACACAGGGAACATGGATGCTTGGCGAAAAGCAGTGCGTCCAAACACCAAAGCGTTTTTCGGTGAGGGAATATCAAATCCACTTGGCGCAGTTCTAGATATTGAAGCAATTGGCAGAGTCGCTCATGAAGCCGGAGTTCCTTGGATCGTAGATAACACCATCGCTACTCCATATGTCACGAAACCCTTCGAGTATGGCGCCGACATTGTTACGCACTCTGCAACTAAATTCTTATCAGGTCATGGCAACGCGATGGTTGGAGCGATCGTAGATTCCGGTAACTTTGATTTCGCAAAAGACCCTCAGAAGTTTCCAGGATTTAATCAACCCGATCCAAGCTATAACAACTTGGTCTATGCCCAAACACTCGGTGTAAATGGCGCATTTGGAGCAAACCTAGCCTTTATATTCAAGGCGAGATTGCAATTGCTGAGAGACATCGGTGCATCGGTTTCACCATTTAATGCATGGCTATTGGCCCATGGTTTAGAGACCCTTAACTTACGTATGGACCGTCACTTACAGAACGCTCAAGAGTTGGCCGAGTGGTTAGAAAAACAACCAGAAGTTGCACATGTTAGTTATGCAGGACTTCCATCTTCGCCGTGGAATAGCGTTGCTAAGAAGTATGCGCCTAAAGGTGCTGGCGCTGTGTTCACCTTTGAGTTAAAAGGCGGGGCACCGGCTGGACGCAAATTCGTTGAGGGCCTCAAACTCTTTAGTCACGTTGCCAATATCGGTGATGTTCGATCCCTAGTAATTCACCCGGCATCGACGACTCACTCTCAGCTAAATTCTGAAGAGCAGATAAAAGCTGGAATCACTCCTGGAATGGTCCGCGTGAGCATCGGGTTAGAAAATATTGAGGATATTAAGAACGATATAAAACTGGGCTTTGCCGCAGCTCAGTAGCTGTCAGAATTTACGCTGGCACTCAGCCTGGATGTGAAGCGCATCTCAACGCGCCTAATTTCTCCGAGTCCACCAAACTTCGGGAGTAGGCTCAAAACATTAGAAAGCGTAAATAAATATTTGTTTATTGATTCTTGAAGGGTAAAGAGATGCAGATTAATATTGATAAGAAGACAGGGATTCTTACTGGAATAATTGTCATACTTCTCGTCATCATAATGGGCATGGGTATGTCACGAAATAATGACGGTGGTTTCTTTAGGATGCATGGTTTTGGAATGATGGATTCAGATCAAACTCGATCTACTAGAGATCTATCAGGCGCAGACATTATGTTTCTCCAGATGATGATTCCGCACCACCAGCAGGCTGTAGATATTTCAGAGCTGGCTATTGCAAGGTCCAAAGATGCAGAGTTGATTGCTTTAGCAACTGATATTCGCGATGGACAAAAGGCAGAAATAATCCAGATGAAATCATGGCTTGGCAAGGCAAATGCAGATATAGATATGGGGCATTCAATGGGGGATTCCATGGGAGGGATGCTCGATGATCAGGAGTTAGCTGATTTAGAAAGTGCATCCGGGACAAACTTCGACTTATTATGGTTGGAAGGAATGATTAACCATCACGATGGCGCTCTACACATGAGCACGATGATAAAGGATGCTCGCAATTCAGAGATTAAGCGATTTGGTGAAAATGTAATAAGCGTCCAGACTGCTCAAATTGAGCAGATGAAGATTATGATCAAACGTCTTAGTTAAAGCCTAAGGAACCGGGTTATTTTCTAAAGGACAGGTCGGCCTTTTTCATTTCTGCTACCAATACTCTGATGGTATTTGGGTCTATGCCGTCTAACTCTTTTATTGCTGCGAGTGAGGTTTTACGTAGATCACTTAATTGAAACAATCCATCGTCAACTAAAGCACGCCTGGCAGGTGCGGCCAGACCTATTTCGCGCCATGCCCCATCAACGGCGGCGTAAGCATCAATCACGACATCACTATTCGTAACTGCTGAATCCTTTGCTGATCTCTTGGCCGCCCGCGCCGCCGCGCCAGCCCGCTTGGCTTCTGCCGCAAGTTTTTTAATCTTTGCAGGTGATTGTTTAGCCACTATCAAAACTCCGTTCCTCACGAAATAGAAACCTCACGAAATACATTCCTCACGAAATAGAAACCTCACGAAAGAATTTTCTGCGTTGCGCTCAACAAATTTTGTGGTTACCGCGACTGAGGGGTTACCCTTGCGTTAGGTAGTTCACGAAAACGTGAGATTTAATAAATCAAATGCCTCTCCACATTGAAGGAAGTTCTCATGTTTAAAACCTCAACTAACTCTACAAGTCTACGTGCATTTGCAATCGTATCCCTCGTCGGATTCTTC
>WLHG01000088.1 GCA_009702845.1 Actinomycetota bacterium | reverse complement strand
CTTTGTGCGACAGAAAACAATTGTCGGTCCCCGTCCATCGGCCTGTAAAATACGGGCGAGCATTTCAATTTTATCCATTGCATGTGCGCGAAGAACGTGCTGTTCAATGCGGCTGACTACTGCGCCTTCATCTTCACTATCTTGCGTTCTGATGTGAATTGGCTGATTCATAAAGCGTCTAGCTAAAGCGATTATGTCGCCAGGCATCGTTGCCGAGAAAAGCATCGTCTGTGTGCGCTTAGGAGTATTTGCCAAGATCTTTTCAACATCTGGCAGAAAGCCAAGATCGAGCATCTCATCGGCCTCATCAAGGATAAGGCGAGAGACTTCCTTTAACTTCAACTGACCTTGGCGAGATAGATCTAGGAGTCGCCCCGGTGTTCCAACAACTATTTCTACACCAGCTTGAAGAGCCTCAATTTGCGGCTCAAAAGCGCGACCACCGTATACGGCAAGAGTTCGAATTCCTCGGTTACTTGCTAACTCTTCAATATCTCGCGTGACTTGGGTGCATAGCTCTCGCGTTGGTACAACGATTAACACTTGCGGCATTCCCTTAGTTGCAAAATCGGCCCACTCAGGATCCTGTGGAGCAATCACTCGCTCTATGACGGGAATTCCAAAAGCTAGAGTCTTTCCCGTTCCTGTTTTTGCCTGACCTATGACATCGCCATCGCCAAGAGCGATAGGCAGAACCATCTCTTGAATTGCAAATGGTGCAATAAAGCCATGGGCATGCAAAGCCTCAATGGTTTCTGGGCGAAGAGGAAGTTCGGCGAAGGTGAGTGACACTAAGCAGCGCCGAAACCGACTCGACGCGATGCGGATTCGCCGACTTCGACGAACCCAATCTTGTCTGCCGGGACGATAATTTCATGACCGCGAACATCGCTTAGAGTCAGTGGCTTACCCGAAGTGAGCGCCTCTGTGACGGCGCTCTTAATATCAGTTGTACTCATTGCGCTCTCGAAAACGATGTCGCTGGCAACGCGGGTAACAGCGATGCGAACTTCAGATTTTACGGCGACTTCATTCTTCTTAACACTCATAGGGTTAATCCTATCGGCCTTTTAATTGCGAGGAAAACCAGAAATACCTCTCCACATGAGGTTGTTAACGAGCTCAACTGCTTGTTCGCGAGTCAGTGTGCTGTCTCGATCCAACCAATGACGTGCTGTGACTTGGGCATATCCAATCATTCCGACTCCGAGGAGCATTGCCGCCTCTCTCGGAAGTCCCGTATCGATTGAGATAACGGCACTGGCTGCGGCCGCGCAGTCATATGTCATGCGATTAAGACGCTCTCGAACCGATGGCTCGACGCTCATATCACTTTCAAAGAGCAATCTAAAGGCTTCACCCTCTTTTTCGATGAAGGCAAAGTAAGCATCAACCGTTGCGTGCACGCGATTAGCATTATCTGGTGTCGATGCAATCGCTCTTTGTATTTCAAAAACAAGTGAGTCGATATGAAGATCTAAAACCGCTAAGTAAAGCTCAAGCTTAGATGGAAAATGCTGGTAAAGAACTGGCTTACTGACATTGGCTCGGTCGGCAATTTCATCCATAGCCGCAGAGTGATAGCCAGCAACCGTAAAGACTTCAAGGGCTGCCGATAGCAGGAGTGCGCGACGCTCGTCTCGAGGCAAACGAGCTTTATTTGTAGCGTCTGCAGTTGTCATTAGAGTAATCGTAGACGGCTTTACATGATTTGCGCCAATACGTAACCCCAAAAAGTAGCGACATGAGGGTGGTTACGGCAGAATTAGCGCCTTATGAAAATCCCTCCACTCGTTGAAATAGGCGAACCTCTCAATAGCGATGAAGAGCGAAGGTATAGCCGTCACCTCGTTATTCCGCAGTTCTCTGCGCAGGGTCAGGCCCGCCTCAAGAACTCCAAGGTAGTGTGCATTGGCGCTGGGGGATTGGGATCTCCAATATTGATGTACTTAGCGGCGGCCGGAGTTGGAACAATCGGGATTGTTGAATTTGATACCGTTGATGAATCAAATCTACAACGTCAAATAATTTATGGATATAGTGATATTGGTAAAAGTAAAGCAGAAAGCGCTAAATCAAAGATTGTCGAAATGAATCCGCATGTAAAGGTCATAACTCATGAAGTACGTTTGGATAATTCAAATGTTATTGAGATCTTCAGTGATTATGATTTGATAATTGATGGGACCGATAATTTTGCGACACGATATTTAATAAATGATGCATGTTTTCTTTTGAAAAAGCCAAATATCTGGGGATCCGTACTTCGCTTCGATGGACAAGCTACTGTTTTTTTCTCCGAGTACGGTCCATGTTATCGATGCCTACATCCAAAGCCGGCAGGGGATGCCCCTAACTGTGCTGAAGCAGGCGTTCTAGGAGTTCTCTGCGCATCCATTGCATCGATTCAAGCGACAGAGGCGATCAAACTCATATCCGGAGTTGGTGAGTCGCTGATTGGATCTCTTGTTAATTACGACGCATTGACTATGAGCTATCGAACTATAGATATTTCAAAGGATCCTGAGTGCGCGCTTTGCTCAGATAACCCGACCCAAGTGGGCCTACTAGATGATTATGATGCTTTTTGCCTTCCAGATAAGCCATCGCAGATTACCGTTGTTGAACTCAAAGAGAAGATGGATAAAGGCGAAGACTTTCTATTAATTGATGTACGCGAACCGCACGAATATGAAATTGTAAGAATTCCTGGCTCGATTTTGATTCCGCTTTCCAATTTCATAGATGGAAGTGCTATATCCACTCTGCCAAGAGATAAGCAGATAATTATGCACTGCCGCTCTGGCGTTCGATCAGCAACATCGCTTGGAATACTTAAAAGTGCAGGTTTTAGCGATGCAACACATGTTGAAGGCGGTGTCCTAGCATGGGCGCAACAAATCGATCCGACATGTACGGTGTACTAATGAAAGATTCATACGCGGGTTATCGAATTCTCTTAGTGCACGCCCATCCCGATGATGAGACGATTAATAATGGTGCGACCATGGCCTTATACGCAGCACGCGGGGCCCAAGTCACACTAGTTACCTGCACACGGGGCGAAGAGGGAGAGGTTCTTGTTCCCGGACTCTCACACCTTGCAAGCTCGCATGAAGATGGACTTGGAGCGCACCGCGAAATTGAGCTCGCCAAAGCGATGACTGAATTGGGTGTGAGCGATCACCGCTTCCTAGGCAGTTATCGCGACAGTGGAATGATGGGCACTGATTCAAATAATCGCCCCGATGTATTTTGGCAGGCTGATTTAGATACTGCTGCACAGTTACTCGTGCGCATCATCGATGAAATAAAACCACATGTTTTGGTCACTTACGACGAAATAGGTGGCTATGGACACCCGGACCACATCAAAGCCCACCTAGTTGCCATGCGCGCAAGCGAACTTTCCAAGTGGCAGATTAAGAAAATCTATTGGAACACAATGCCAAAGTCGGTGATAGCAGCTGGCATCGCGGCGATGAAAGAGATTGGCTCTGACTTCTTTGGCACAGATAATGTCGATGACATTCCCTTTGCAAAGGACGATGTATTTGTTACAACCTTGATCGACGCTAACGAATACGTTGATGCCAAGATGGCAGCGATGAAAGCCCATGAAACTCAGATCGCACTGGATGGTCCATTTTTCGCACTTTCGAATAACTTGGGTCTTCAAATATGGGGCCATGAGTACTACACGCTCGTACGAGGAGAAAAATCGCCACCCTTTGATGAGCAAGCTAGAGAGAGTGATTTAACCTCGGGGATCTCTCTCTAATGCGCTTTATCTACAGCGTAATTTTTGGCGCAGCATTGGGTGCGGGCTCAGTTTTTTTACATGCATCTCTGCCACCGTTTGGACTTCTTCTCTCTCTGGCAGCAACGTGTGCGGGAATTTGGAGTATCGGTCGGTTGTGGGGAGGTCGCAATTTTCGAGTTATTGCATCTCTGGCGTGGATCGCTGTTGTGCTTCGCGCCGGTTTTCCAGGTGCAAGCGATGAATACTTAATCGGGGGGAGCACGGTAGGAGTCTCACTCATTAATGGAGGATTTCTTATCCTAATTCTTGCCGTATTGCTTCCGGCTTAGCGCCAACTCCACTCTTGCCCAGTTGCACTGTCGTTAATCTCTAGTCCGGTTGCCTCTAACTCACTTCTTAATTTATCGCTCTCGCTCCATCTTTTTTCCAAACGCGCAGTAAGTCGGGCAGCCAGGAGATCTTGCTGTTCCTTAGAAATCTTTTCTTGCGAATTGGCTCGAGTTAAGTCAAGAGCCAGAACACAATCGGCGTAGATAAATATTGCACGTTTGTCAGCATCTGCAATCTCGTTACTTTTTTCAACTTCCCGAAGTCTTTGCAGTGCACGTGGAGTATCCAAGTCATTCTCCATAGAGTTCAGAAATTCACGATCTATCAGATACTCAGAAGATTCTCCCCACTGTGCAGTTTTCTTACGCCACTTATTCAATTGCGCATCGGCGATCTCAAGTGAGTCCCACGTTAAATCCATCTGTGAACGGAATCGATTTTCAAGAAAACATAGACGCGCAGAAAGTGGATCTAAGCCCTTGGCGATGAGATCTGAAAGCAAAACTACATTCTCGGCACTCTTCGACATCTTGCGACCTTCAAATAAAAGATGCTCTCCGTGAACCCATAAATCAACAGTCTCAGTGCCAATTACAGCGTTCGACTGAGCTCTCTCATTTTCATGGTGGGGGAAACGAAGATCTATACCACCCACATGCACGTCGACGTGCATATTCAAAAACTCCATCGACATTGCCGAGCATTCGATGTGCCATCCAGGAAAACCTTCTCCCCACGGAGAATCCCAGATCATCTCTCTACGCTCTCCCGCGCTTTTCCAAAGCGCCCAATCTGCGTGAAAACGCTTGCCACTCTCGTCGCTGTATTCATAGCGATGGCCTGGTTTTAATAATTCCAACCGGTTGCCACTTATCTGACCATAACCTTGATATGCACGAGAATCGAAATACACCGAGTGATCCTCGCCAATGTAAGCATAACCGTCGGCTAAAAGTTTGGAAATCATGTGGATCATCAACTGAATTGATTCACTTGCACGAGGATATTT
>WLHG01000087.1 GCA_009702845.1 Actinomycetota bacterium | reverse complement strand
GGCATTCTCGGCCATGATCTCTTGAATCTGCTCGCGCCCAGCAAAAATGTCGTAACAGTGATCGCCACCTAAGCGCTTAACGTTATGGCGTTCAATAACAAGGTCTAAGGCGCCATACGTCCCGCAATCGGCATAGGCAACGGCGCACTTCGTATGCTTATCTTTTATCTCAACCAGTAATGCATCGACTTCGTTTGCGATTTTCTCAGGGCGATTATGTAATAGCGGCGGCAAGGGATAAATAGTTATATCAAGGCCGGAATCGGTGGCTATCTCACCTATATGTGTGGCCAGTGCACCGCAGGCCACGATGCCGATGCTCATGCTGGGAAAGCTAGACGATCTACAAACTTGTCATTGAAATCGCTACGGTCAGAGAGCTCGACATAGTCAATCTCTTCCAAGAGTGCAGCTGCGCCATGTCGCTCTTGGGCCGATAACAAGACCATCTTCGCGCCTTCACCTGCAACGTTACCTGCCGACAGGATTCGCATCACTGAAAGTTTTGGAACAAGGCCAATTTTAATGGCAGATGCAGGGGATAGGTAAGAGCCAAATGAGCCGGCAAGGAGTACTTGTTGAATCTCCGACTCTGCAACACCAAACTCTTCAAGCAGTAGCGCCCAACCAGTAGCGATTGCAGCTTTAGCAAATTGAAGTTCGCGAACATCTCGCTGCGTTAAGAAGACGCAGTCCGATAAATCCCCGACCTCTTTACTCCACGTTAAGACAAATACTCGCTCGCCTTCACGTTCAAGTAATCGAGGCGCTAAAGTCGGAGCGACCTGCTGAGCAATCTCATCACTAACAAATCTCCCCGAATGATCGAGCAGACCAACACCAACAAGAGATGCACATGCATCAACTAACCCTGAGCCGCAGATTCCGATCGCTGGTGTGTCATCAATGGTGCCGATTATTAACTCACCATCGGTAATTTTAATTGTCTCAATTGCACCCGATGCAGCGCGCACGCCACATTTAATACTTGCCGCTTCAAAGGCAGGACCGGCAGGGGCGGCCGTTGCCAAAATCTTTTCACCATCCCCAAGGACGATTTCGCAGTTAGTGCCAACATCGATAAATAGACGCAATCGCTTGTCGCGATCCATTCCAGATGCCAGAGCGCCAGCAATAATATCTCCGCCGACATATGCACCAAGGGAGGGCAAGATAACCGCCTTCGCACGTGGGTGAATAGCGATTCCAATATCTTTTGCATCGACATCTGGAAAATCTGCAGCCGCCATAATAAATGGTGCAACTCCTAGAGGCTCAGGGTCGATGCCGAGCAAGAGTTGATTCATGGTTGCATTGCCAGCGATTGCAATCTCATAGACGTGAAGTGGATCAACGCCTGCCTCAATGCAGACTTCCTGAGTCAGCTGATTAAGCGTCTCTTGTGCAAGAGATGATAGTTTTTCAAGAGCGGCTGGATCTAGCATCGTCGCACTGATACGCGTAATGACATCGGCGCCAAATGGCTGTTGCTTGTTCAGAATTGATTTCACGGCCAAAGGCGCACCGGTGTTGAGATCGAGCAAAGTTGCAACGACCGTTGTTGTTCCTAAATCATAGGCAATTCCATAGCGAAATGCCGTGGTATCGCCAGGCTCGATATCGATAAAGTCTTGATCTACAAAGACTGCCGTAACTTTAAAGTTAGATGCACGCAAAACGCGGGGGATATTGCGCATTGCAGCAAGGGAAGCCGTTCCTTCGATGTCATCGATTGCATCAAAGAGGCGCACAATATCGGTACGTTGATCGTGAAGAGTTGGCTCTTCTAATTCAACGTAGCGCTTTTGAACTGCAGGGCGCAAGATAACTTGACGTCCAACTCCAACGGTTGCAGCTTTCGGTCTGGTGGTAAGGGCTGGAACATCTATTGAGATATCGGTACTGGTGCGAACTAAACACGCTAAACGCCAGCCCTGTTTAATCTCAGTCTCAGTAAAAGCGCGAAAATCTAACTTCGATGGCTCGACATCTCCATCGGTAATCTTGACGCGGCACTTCTTGCATGTTCCATAGCCACCGCAGGTTGAATCAATTGCAATACCGTTCCATGATGCAGCATCAAATGCACTGACACCCGTTGGAACGGTGATTGTTTTTTCAGACCCAACCGAATTATCTTTTTCAAGGGATCTAAAGGCGAGCTTGACTCGACCAGTGCCATCGTGATGGGGCACAAGTGAAGGATCTAGCTCCTTTTTACTAATTTTTATGCACCATCTCCAGCTGCGTTTTTGGCAGCTTCCATTGCTCTAAAGCGTGTAATCCAATTTGAACCCCATGGATCAAGACCGAGAAGTAAATCGGCGGCGCGTACAGATTCAACGATGAGTGGAGTACGAGAATCCATCACCGCGGAGGTAAGACCATGTGACATCGCTGCAGGTAAAAACGCTGCATTAAGTGCGTGGCGATATGGCAGACCAAAGGAGATATTCGATGCGCCAAGGGTCATATTGAGGCCCCATTTTTCGCGGATTAAATAGATTGTCTCTAAAGTAATTTTCACAGCTTCTGGATCGGCGCCTACCGTCATTGCCAATGGATCAATGACCAAATCTTCAAGCGGAATTCCATGTTTTTCAACTGCGCGCACAATCTTTTCAGTAATCACCATTCGCTCTGCAGCAGTTGCTGGGATTCCAGTCTCATCATTAGGTAGGGCGATAATCGCTGCGCCATGTCTTTTAATAAGAGGCAGAACTAAATCCATGCGCTCATCTTCGCCAGTTACGCTATTTACAAGCGCCTTGCCTTGATAGGTTTCAAGACCGGCCTGCAGCGCTTCAATGATCGAAGAGTCGATACAGATAGGCATATCGGTTATTGATTGGATCAAAGTAATAGCACTAGACAAAAGGGCCGGCTCATCAGTTAGCGGGACTCCCATATTTACATCGAGAACATTGGCACCACCTGCTATTTGATCGGCAACATCTTTTTCAATAGCCGATAGGTCACCTGCGCGAAGTTGTAATTGAAACTTTTTGCGGCCCGTAGGGTTAATGCGCTCACCGATAATGCAAAATGGTTGATCGTGCCCGATCGTTACCGTTTGGCCAGGTGAGGAAAGAACTGTATGCATTGTGTTCCCCTATCTATTCGGTGTTCTACCCAAGTCGTTCATAAAAGTATTCAGCGAATCGTCGTGTCGAAAATCAGTTATATGCAGACCACGAACTCCGGGGAGTGAGAGCGCGTGCTTAGCAAGCTCAAGAGTTAACTTATTGACCTCAACACTGGGGTCACTGGCGTTTTGCACGCGGGCCAAAGTGCTGGCCGGAACGTCGATACCGGGAACCTTATCATTCATAAAGGCCAACCCTCGGCTGCCCTTGACTAGTACAAGTGTTGGGATGAGCTTTAAATCGGGTGCGACTTCGGCCACACCTTTACAAAACGCTTCAAGGCGATCTGGGTGATAGCAAATCTGAAGTTGCAAGAAGCTCGCACCTGCACGGTGCTTCTTTAGTGCACGTTGAATTCGATACTCAAATGGTGGGGCCGCAGCATTTTCAACGGCGCCAATATAGAAATCGGGGGCAGGGCTAATCGTGCGACCTGAGAGATATTTACCTGTGGTCATGATCCGAGCGATATTGATGGCTTGGGCGCTATCGACATCAAAGACGCGCCTTGCTTCGGGCTCATCTCCCGCAGTTACATCATCGCCAGTTAGAAGTGAGATATTTGTAATTCCATGCAGGGCAGCCCCAGCCATGTCGGATTGAATTGCCAGACGATTCTTATCCCGACAAACAATCTGCATAATCGGCTCGAGGCCATGCATTTTCATAGCAATAGCCGTCGTTGTATTAGAGGTATGAGCATGGGCTGCGGGATTATCGGTGGCATTTACAGCATCAAACCACGGTGCTAATCGAGCTGCATGTTGTACAACACTTGCCATTCCACCACCATCAACGGATGGGAACTCAGCGGTAAAAACTAGATCATTAGTATTTTCTAATTTTTCACGAAGTACCGACATTAGTGATCCACGGCTTCAACCGACCAGCCAGCTGGAGTTTGCTTATCTCGTTTAGTCACCAGATTAATCCATGACGATGTGCCTTCAAGTCGCATATCAACGGGTGGTCGCAAGTCGTTGTAATGCTCTTTCCATACTTTGGGAAGTGGAAGTGAGATTGTGCGATCGTATGCCTTGACCCAGATGCACTGCATTTCTGGTTTAACTTCGCAGTTGCCATTTTCGCGCACTCCACCACATGGACCGTTACGCAATGTTTTCGGACATGTCATCGGACATGTCATTCCCGTTGAGTGCAGAACGCACTGACCACACATGCGACAGTCCCATACGGGCTCTTTAATCACATGCTCAATGAACGGGAGAAGTTTTTTTAACATGATGTGGGTTTAGGCTGAAACCGCTGCACGTTTCTTTGCAATTAAATCCTTAGCAATTCGCACAGCAGTTGAGGCATCGGCTGCAAAGCCATCGGCGCCAACAACATCGGCATACTCCTGTGTCACGGGTGCTCCGCCAACCATAATAATTACTTGATCGCGCAGACCCGCCTTAGTAATCTCATGGATATTGACTTTAAACATTGGCATTGTTGTAGTTAAGAAGGCCGACATTCCGACGATATCTGGCTTGTGCTCAAGGATTCCAGCGATGAACTTCTCTGGTGCAACTTGTACGCCAAGGTCGATAACGTTAAAGCCGGCGCCTTCGAGCATAATGTTTACTAAGTTCTTGCCGATATCGTGAACATCGCCTTTTACGGTACCCATTAAATAAGTACCCACTGTCTCAGCGCCGGTTTCAGCAAGTAAGGGACGAAGAACTGCAAGTGCACCTGACATCGCTTTGCCTGATACGAGCATCTCTGGAACAAAGAAATCTCCGCGCTCAAAACGTGCGCCTACTTCTTCAAGGGCTGGAATCAGTGCATCAAAGAGAATCGTGCTCGGAGTCATTCCATCGGCGATTCCCTGATTAGTTAGCTCAAGAACTGCAGGAGCGTTTCCAACTAAGGTCTCGTCAAAGAGCGCCTTGATGATGTCGTCATGAGTCATGCTGCACCTATCTTTCCTTCATGGTTTACCTGGAGTGAGTAGATT
>WLHG01000086.1 GCA_009702845.1 Actinomycetota bacterium | reverse complement strand
TTTACTTTCAGGGGCTGCACTATTGGCGCAAGAGCTCGGCGCCAAAGTAATTGAGAAGTAAATAGATGTCAGGAATGTATGAAGGCGCGATTCAAGATCTCATTGATGCTCTAGGTCGCTTGCCTGGTATTGGACCAAAGTCTGCTCAACGAATCGCTTTTCATATTTTGCAGGCCGAACCCGAAATCGCTGCAGCGCTAGTTGATTCGATTCGTACAGTTAAAGAGCGCGTTAAGTTTTGTACAACATGCGGAAATGTTTCCGAAGAAGATGAGTGCCGAATCTGCAGAGATCCACGGCGCGATAACACATCCATTTGTGTTGTCGAAGAGAGTAAAGATGTCATTGCTATCGAGCGCACTCGCGAATTTCGGGGTAAGTATCACGTGCTCGGCGGTGCGATCTCTCCGATCGATGGAATCGGTCCGGAGCAGCTACGTATCCGCGAATTAATGGCTCGGCTGAGCGATCCCGGTATCACTGAGGTTATTTTGGCGACCGATCCAAACCTTGAGGGGGAGGCAACGGCGACCTATTTAGCTCGAATGATTAAGCCCCTCGACATAAAGGTCTCTCGCCTAGCCTCGGGTCTGCCAGTCGGTGGAGATCTTGAGTATGCCGACGAGGTCACGCTCGGGCGAGCATTTGAGGGGCGCCGTAACGTTTAATCTCATTATGCGGTACGCACACCATCTCACATAGTAAGAAAAGCCGAAAATTGGTTAGCACCACATAAGAAAATAGTCCACCATTACTACATGGGACTTATTGTTCAGAAATACGGCGGCTCTTCGGTGGCCGATGCCGCCGGAATGAAGCGGGTTGCCAATCGCATCGTGGCGGCCAAGCGGGACGGAAACCAGGTCGTTGTGGTGGTTTCGGCGATGGGCGATACGACCGATGAGCTAATTGATTTAGCAAAGCAGATCACACCGATTCCATCTGGGCGCGAACTAGATATGTTGTTGACGGCCGGAGAGCGAATCTCTATGGCCTTGCTTGCTATGGCGATTGCAAACTTGGGACATGAGGCGCGCTCTTTCACTGGCAGTCAGGCTGGGGTAATAACAACTTCAGCACACGGTCGCGCTCGCATTATCGATGTAACACCTGGACGAATTCAAGAGGCGTTGAAAGAGGGCGCAATTGCAATCGTTGCAGGTTTTCAAGGAATCTCGCAAGATACAAAAGACATAACAACTCTCGGCCGCGGCGGAAGTGACACAACTGCAGTTGCGCTAGCCGCAGCCCTTGAAGCCGATGTCTGTGAAATCTATACCGATGTTGATGGTGTATTTAGTGCCGATCCACGCGTTGTACCGAATGCACGCAAATTGAAATCAGTTACATACGATGAAATGTTAGAGCTAGCGGCAAGCGGTGCAAAGGTTTTACATCTACGTTGTGTTGAATATGCACGCCGCTACGACTTACCTATTCACGTTCGTTCATCTTTTTCTACCAACGAGGGAACTTGGGTGGTTAAGAATCATCCAGAAGGAGCAGAAATGGAACAAGCAATCATCTCAGGCATCGCACACGATAAGAGCGAAGCAAAGATCACTATCGTCGGCGTACCTGACCGCACGGGTGTTGCCGCGCGCATCTTTCAAGCGATCGCCGATGCCGATATCAACATCGACATGATTGTTCAAAATGTTTCTGCTGCAGCAACTGGATTAACAGATATCTCATTTACTTTACCAAAAGACGAAGGCGCCGATGCCACTGCTGTGCTTCAAAAACTTCAGGGCGAAGTTGGTTTTGTCTCAATTCAATATGATGATCAAATTGGAAAGCTTTCATTAGTCGGCGCTGGAATGCGATCGCATCCCGGTGTGACAGCAACCTTTTTCGCCGCGCTTTCAAACGCCGGAGTAAACATTGAAATGATTTCAACCTCCGAGATTCGTATCTCAATTATCTGTCGGGAGGCCGATGTTGAGCGTGGAGTTAAGGCTGCCCACACAGCTTTTGGCCTTGACGCCGATCAGAGCGAAGCCGTTATCTATGGCGGTACGGGTCGATGAGTAAACCGTCATTGGCCGTCGTTGGAGCAACCGGGGCCGTTGGAACGGTCATGCTCGGAATTCTCTCTGAGCGCCCAGATGTGTGGGGAGAGATTCGTTTAATCGCATCTGCACGGAGTGCAGGCAAGAAACTTATGTGCCGCGGGGAAGAGTTAACAGTTGTTGCGCTAACACCTGAAAGCTTTGATGGAATAGATGTTGCAATGTTTGATGTCCCTGATGAGATTTCAGCGGAGTGGGCACCGATTGCAGCATCGCGCGGCGCAGTCGTTGTAGATAACTCCGGAGCCTTTCGAATGGATGTCGATGTTCCTCTAGTTGTTCCTGAAGTTAATCCGCAAGATGTAAAGAATCGCCCGCGCGGAATTATTTCGAATCCAAACTGCACAACACTCTCAATGATTGTGGCCCTTGGTGCACTTCATCGTGATTACGAACTAAAAGAACTCGTTGTCTCTTCATATCAAGCTGCATCAGGTGCTGGTCAAGCCGGTATTGATATTTTGCGCGAACAGATTCAAATAGTTGCAGGAACAAATGCCGGTGATGTTGCAGGCGATCTTCGCGCAATTATCAAAGACAACGGACCTTTTCCTGCACCCCTTGCATTAAATGTTGTGCCTTGGGCTGGCTCGTTGAAAGCAGATGGATATTCATCTGAAGAACTCAAAGTGCGTAATGAATCCCGTAAAATTTTAGGTCTACCCAATTTGAAAGTTGCAGCGACCTGTGTGCGAGTTCCTGTGCTTACAACACATTCGCTGACGGTACATGCAGTATTTGCAAAAGAGCCATCTCGTAAAGGCGCACAAGAGATCTTGCAAAATGCCGCTGGAGTTAAGTTAGTTGATGACCCTGAAAACTATAAGTTTCCTACTCCCGCCGACGTTGTAGGCACCGACCCAACATGGGTGGGTCGCGTACGTAAAAGCATAGATAATCCAATGGCTCTGGATATGTTCGTATGTGGCGATAACTTGCGCAAGGGTGCGGCCTTAAATACGGCGCAGATAGCCGAGCTTCTCGCGATAGAGTTCACATCATGAGTATCAAAGAGAGTTTGCGAGCCGACTTAACCGAGGCGATTCGTGGTCGTAATGAGATTACGTCGAGCACAATTCGAATGGTCCTTACTGCAATCACCAATGAAGAAGTTGCCGGCAAAGAGGCTCGAGTTTTAAGTGATGACGAAGTTATTACCGTCCTATCGCGCGAGGCGAAAAAGCGTCGTGAGGCCTCTGAAGCTTTTGAATCCGCAGGCCGCGCCGACAAGGCCGCTCTTGAAAAGGCTGAGGGCGAAGTAATAGCCAAGTACTTACCCGCACAACTTGGCATTGATGAAATTAAGAAGATGATCTCAGATGCAATCACATCAACTGGTGCTGCAGGACCTGCCGATATGGGCAAAGTCATGGGCGCAGTTAAAGCATTAATCGCAGGAAAAGCCGATGGCTCCGTAGTTTCAACCCTAGTGAAGGAAGCGTTAAATAAATGAAATTTGAATATGCCACAGTCCCATTGCTCTCACATGCAACTAAGCAGATCCTTGATACTTGGGGCTCAGATGGTTGGGAGCTTGTGCAAGTTATTCCAGCACCAGGTACCGGTGAACAGTTAGTGGCGTACATGAAAAGAGAGATTAAATGAACACAGTAGATGTGCGCGCAAAGCTAATCGAACTTGGTCTTGAATTGCCAGTTGCTGCATTACCTATAGCGGCATATGTCCCAGCAATCCGTACTGGAAATATTGTCTTCACCGCTGGACAGCTGCCATTGGTAAATGGTGAAATGGCCGGCGCTGGCAAAGTTGGCGGAGAGATAACCCCAGAGCGGGCAAAGGAATTAGCCCAGATCTGCGCCCTCAATGCGATTGCTGCGGTAGCAACTGTGGCCGATATTAATAAGATTACAAAGATTGTTCGAGTCGTTGGCTACGTTAACGGAGTGCCTGGTTACATAAATGCACCAGTTGTTGTGAATGGCGCGAGTGAACTTTTTATAGCTATCTGGGGTGATGGCGCAAAGCATGCACGTAGTGCAGTTGGAATTGCAGAGTTGCCACTTAACTCACCTATTGAAGTCGAGCTAACCGTAGAGATTACAGATTAAAAAACCTGCGGAGATTATTTACCCCGCTTGGATAAGCGCTCGAAATCTGTAATCAAAACTGCGCGACCATCTAGTTTGATCCAGCCACGACCAGCAAAATCAGCCAGTGCTTTATTAACTGTTTCGCGCGAAGCTCCAACTAACTGTGCAAGCTCCTCTTGAGTTAAATCATGATGAACATAGAGACCCTCTGGGTTCTGCTTACCAAAACGCTCACCAAGATCGATGAGAGCTTTAGCAACACGACCAGGAACATCTGAGAAAACCAAATCACCTACGGCCTCATTTGTTCGACGTAGTCGTTGGGCTAGACGGCCAAGAAGATTAAGTGCAACTTCAGGATTTTCTGCAAGCCAAGGGACTAGAACTTTATGTCCGAGGCTAAGCAGTTTCGCATCTGTTACTGCCGTAGCAGTTGATGTGCGAGGACCTGGATCAAAGAGACTGAGTTCGCCGAACATTTCGCCGGGTCCAAGGATTGATAAAAGGTTTTCACGCCCATCACCGCTTGAAGTACCGAGCTTTAACTTGCCCTCAACTATTACGTATAAATGATCGCCTTCATCGCCTTCGGCAAATAGGACGTTGCCTTTAGAAATCTTGACTGATTCCATAGATGCTCGCAGTGAAGCGGAGGCGGCATCGTCAAGGGCTGTAAATAGAGGAGCTTTGCGGAATACATCTTGATCGTGGGTCACGAGGAGTACTTTAGCCTCATGCCCGCCGATAATGAAAGCCGCAAGCAGGCTCGGGCGGTTTACCGCATTCTTACTAAGACTTATCCAGATATTCGTTGTGAGCTAGATTTTGAAAACCCCTTGCAACTAATTATCGCTACGGTGCTGAGTGCGCAGTGCACAGACAAAAGGGTAAATCAGGTTACCCCACCACTCTTTAAGAAATATAAGAGTGTAAAAGCCTTTGCAAAGGCCGATTTAGAGGATATAGAGCGCCTCATCTTCTCAACCGG
>WLHG01000085.1 GCA_009702845.1 Actinomycetota bacterium | reverse complement strand
CCAACGAGTAACAGTCTTTGGGTTTACATGAAATCGCACAGCGACCTCTTTGGGGGTAAGAAGGACTTCAGGCGCTTGGGCGCGATTTGTTGTCACTACCCCACCCCTTGATCACTCGTGTCCTAATTGCCCCGTAATATGTGGAAGTATTCCGATTTACACGTAGTAAAGCAATAGTTTAAAAAACTTAGTTTGCCGATTCCAGGCCTTGAACATTGCGCCAACGCGACATTAACCGCTCATATCCTTGGCCTGCAACCATTCCATCGGCGGCGGCAAGACCAGCTAATGAATGCGTAACATCTTCGATGGATGTATCGGCTGATAATCCATCTTCGCCATTATCTCGAAGTGATTTATCTAAGTATGTTGCAAGTCCGCCGTAATCTAATTCGACAAGAGACTTCGGGTGAAACATCTCAAGCCATCCAAGCAAGTTCTCTAAATCTTGCTCGACTGGTCCCTCTCCAAATGCAGCTACAACGGTTTCGTGCGCAGATTGAGCACGTGCCTTCGCAAATGCTATCGATGTCCGCGCTTTTGTAAATAAACCACTTGCATCTTCACCTCGCACACGCTCTTGTGGTTCAAACAGTAAAAACCACCGTGGAGGAATCACCCACGTCTCGTTAAGAATATGTGGAACTTTATCTTCAAGTAAATCTACGCCCGCCGTAATCACTTCTTCGATAGCAGGTGTTATGAAAAATGGGACAACAGTGCTTGGCAATGAATCTTTAAAGTTATCAAGGGCTGCCCAACATCGAGTAGCAGTTGCCCATGGTGAAACGTATCGCTCGCCATCAACTTCAATAATGTGAACACCATCTGGTCGACCGGCTGGCGGTTCAGGAAAAACTAAACGACGAAGCGCAAGAGTTTCTTCAAAAACATAACTTGTCGCATCGATATCAATCGACTGCCACCGTAAACGATCAGCGGGCTCAAATGCAGATAGCGGCTCGTAGATACGAAGAGATGCGACGTACGGAGTCGGCCTCACGCACGTGGGATGTAATTGCCCTCAGCAAAGGGATCGTCATCATCTTTATTACTAGATGTATCGACTTCGCCATGGAGCTCTTTAGTTAAGCGATCAAGATCCATATCTTGGGCGTTGTACTTTAAATCTCTGGCAACTTTAGTTTGCTTAGCTTTTGCTCGGCCGCGACCCATAAAGCGACCCCCTTACTTATGTATGTTCGTCAGAGCCGTAGATTAGCGCGCCTTGGCACTTGGCTCCAAAGCCACGGCAAATGAGCGCGTTTTCACCTTGTGGCGCAGGGCAAAATAGCCCATTACTTGAAGAAATACGCTCAAACCCATGGTTGGAATCCGATAGCGATGATCTCCGACAGTGCCCATCGCCACCAGCCAAGTGAGCACAACTGGAACCAATGTCACGTAGGCGATTTTGGCGTAAATCCCCTTCATAGAGCGGAGCCAGAAGAAGCCGATAAACATCATTGAAATGCAGCCCATTACCCAGGCAAAGGAGATGATTTTTCCAGGCAGTTTATTAACTAAATCATTTCCCTGTTGACTGCCCTTAGAAATATTTTCAAGAGGATTGAATTTAAGCCATGGATTTCGGGCCATGGTTCCTTCACCGAGAGGACCAGACCATGGCGACCAGAAGAAAAATCCCTTGTTAATAAATAGGCGCATCGCCTTTACTGGATGACTTGCATACCATTTCACTACACACTTTACGAGATCGCTGTCAGATGGAGCCGTTGCTGGTGGAACTGGTTCGCACGGGACCACTGGCCCAGTATGCGGATATCCGCCAGATGTCTCATCACCGGCGCCGACTGCCATATTACTGCCAAGAATTGATGCAATAACCGCCTTATCAACGGATTGAATATTCCTCTGGATAGTTAACGCCGGTGCAATGGCCATGATGCCAATTACTCCCACGAGAATTACAACTTGAACTTTTCGATTCTTGTACATAAGAGCCCAAACAACTGCAATAACAACAGTGGTTAGGATCCATCGAGGTTGAACGAATGAAGCGATTGCAGAAACTGCACCTACGCTAATGGCTCCAAAATAGATTTTATGAGTATCTGCAAGCTGCATTGAATTTATAATCAATCCCATTGTTAATAACATGCAGGAAGAAAGCAGGCTCTCATAGCCGATAACAAGCGTGCTTAAAGAAAGAGTTGGATTAAATGCAATTGCAATAGCAATGAGAAAAATATATGGGCGTAGCTTCGTATCGCGTAGCTGTTTTACAAAATAAAAACTCGCAAAGGCGTAAAAGGCGCTCTGAAAAAAGGAAAGTAGCCAAACGCCATTAACAACTGAGAGTTTTGCCAGCAACCAAATCAGAATTGGATATCCTGCTGGCATGTAGGAAAGAACGCTCGCATCTGAGTAATAACCTTGCTTAAGAAGTCCATCAGCACCTGCAAGCCAACTCTCACCATCAGAGCCCAACCAGCCTCCGCCAGTGGTATTTCCCATCACGATTAGCTTGATTACAAAGGCCAAAAGCGGGATTGCCCACAAATAAAAGTTAACTTTGTTGCTCTTCTTTGACACCTGTTGACGAGCTGCCTTCGATTTACTTGCCATTCAACCTATCCCTTAAAGTCAGATATCAAGTATGAGCGCCGTGTTTCGCTTTGGCCAGAAGGCTCCACGGTGCCTGCGACCCAGGCCTTCATTCCCCGCGCCGCTAGAGAGGCAAGGGCTAAGTCGGCCGAATCTGGCGCCACAATGGCGACCATCCCAATGCCGGCGTTCCATGTGCGCTCCATATCGGCTTGAGGAACTCCGCCGATCTTTGCCATAAACGCCATCTCAACTGGCAATGACCAAGTTGAACGATCATAAATCGCCGTTAAATGATCTGGAATTACGCGCGCAGTATTTTCGGCGATACCGCCGCCTGTTATATGAGTAAAGCCTCGAAGCGCACCTGGCATGGATTTAATAAGTGCTAAACAATCAAGAGTGTAAATCTCAGTTGGCGTTAAGAATACTTCGCCTGAAGTTCTTCCATATTCGCTCACATGTGCCTCTAGTGAGAGTTTCTGCGTCTTAATAATATGTCGCACAAGGGAGAAACCATTTGCGTGAAAACCGCTCGATGGCATGGCAATTAGAACATCGCCAGCTTTTACTAAATGCGCTCCAAGTTGTTTATCTGAATCGACAACTCCCGTTGCAGCACCTGCAATATCAAACTCATCATCGTCTAATAGGCCAGGGTGTTCGGCAGTCTCTCCACCAATGAGTGCAGTGTTCGCCTTTTCACAACCGCGGGCGATACCGGCAACTATTTCAGCGATGCGTTCAGGAATAACTTTTCCTACTGCGATGTAGTCGGTCATAAATAAAGGCTCGGCGCCACAGACAACTAAATCATCGACAACCATTGCAACTAAATCTTCACCGATCGTGTCGTACTTGCCCATTGCGCGTGCAATTTCAGTTTTAGTACCAACGCCATCCGTTGATGTTGCAAGAAGTGGTCGCTTCATATTCTTGAGAGCACTCGCATCAAAGAGCCCTGCAAAACCACCAATGCCACCCATTGCCTCTGGCCGTGTTGCCTTTGCAATCGATGCCTTCATGAGCTCTACCGCGCGATCTCCCGCATCGATATCAACGCCTGCATCTTTGTACGTGCTCATTTAATGTCCGTGAACTTCGGTAATTTCAAGCCGCATTTTGCCCTCAGACATATCGGCAGGAATGCGTATTGGGTAAAGGCCTGTAAAACATGCAGAACAGAGCTTTTTATCTTCAATTTGAGTGGATTCGATGAGTCCTTCGAGCGAGACGTAGCCTAGAGAATCGGCGCCAATAGAGCGACGAATCTCTTCGACTTCAAGTCCACTGGCAATGAGCTCTGCGCGCGTTGCAAAATCGATTCCATAAAAACATGGCCACTTAACTGGAGGCGAGGAGATGCGTACATGGATTTCGCGGGCACCGGCTTCGCGTAACATTCGAACAATTGCTCGTTGCGTATTGCCGCGCACAATTGAGTCATCGACAACAACAATGCGTTTGCCTTCAATGATTTCACGTAGTGGATTTAACTTTAAGCGAATACCAAGTTGTCGAATGGTTTGTGAAGGTTGAATAAAAGTTCTGCCAACATATGAGTTCTTTACCAGTCCGATTCCGAATGGAATTCCAGATCCCTTTGCATATCCAATCGCAGCAGGGGTTCCAGACTCTGGAACTGGAATAACTAAATCTGCTTCAACTGGTGCCTCTTTAGCTAAGCGAACTCCAATGGCAACACGTGTTGCATGAATTCCCTGTCCTGCGATTAATGTATCTGGACGGGCAAGGTAGACATATTCAAAAAGACATCCCTTTGGTTCTGCCACTGCCCATTTCTGTGAGCGCACACCGTTTTCATCGATGGCAATAAACTCACCGGGCTCGATTTCGCGCACAAAAGCTGCACCGACAATATCAAGGGCGGCGCTCTCGGATGCAACTACCCAGCCAGTCTCTAGTTTTCCAAGAACTAAGGGGCGAACTCCATGTCGATCACGCGCGGCATACAAAGTATGTTCATCCATAAATACTAGAGAGAAGGCACCTTCGAGCTGTGGAAGAACTGCAATCGCACTTGCCTCAACATTCTTTTCATTTTGCAAAGAGATAAGCGCCGTCATAATTTCAGTATCTGTGGTTGCTCCACGATCGCGGCCAATTGTTGGCTCTAGTTTCTGAACGAGTTCGGCCAGATCGCCGGTATTAGTTAGGTTGCCGTTATGGGCTAAAGCTAGTGTTCCGTACTTAGTTGGGCGCAGAGTTGGCTGGGCATTAACCCATGTGCTCGACCCCGTTGTGCTGTAGCGGCAGTGTCCGATTGCTAAATCACCAGGCAGGGTTGCAAGATCACTTTCTGTAAAGACTTGTGAAACCAATCCCATGTCTTTATAGACAAGGATTCTCTCTCCATCACTTGTAGCAATTCCGGCAGACTCTTGCCCGCGGTGTTGCAGTGCATATAGACCATAAAATGCGAGCTTTGCTACTTCTTCTCCAGGTGCCCAAACACCAAATACTCCGCACGCGTCTTGTGGGCCCTTGTCTGCATCCAAGACGTTGTGATTTAACAATCCATCGGGGCGCCTGCTCATGCGTTAATCCTAAGCGGTAAGTACTCAGTTAAATCGGCACGGACTCCTGAAGCGGTGATTGCGCCGCTATTGAGAGCGT
>WLHG01000084.1 GCA_009702845.1 Actinomycetota bacterium | reverse complement strand
TTTTCGGCGATCTCTTCAGGGGTTGAGTGTCCAAGTTCGCGGACGGCCGATAGAACAAGCTCACGCTGAGGGGTAAGTCGTAAACCCTTTTCGTGGAGCTCGTGTTTTTCAGCCATGTGCCGATCTTACGCGAAGAAGCAATAAATAGAGTTCGCAGCCTAAGCAGAAGCTAAAAGCTGCGTTTAAGAAGGCGGCAGCGAGGGCAAAGCTAACTGCAACTGTGAAAAGTGGTGCGATGCCAGTAATAGCACCGACAATGGCTGCCAGGGCAAAGATTAAACCTACGCTTTGAGCAAACTGAGGTGGGCGAACATCTTCGAGAACTGCAGCACCTTTTAACCGTGGCTTAATTACCCAACGAAAAATATATGCGTACGGGGTGAACTGTGGCCCTTTTAATGCACCAACTGCAAAAACAATTCCTTGGGCGATAAGAATCCAAAGATTTGTAGTGACAAGTCCAACTGCCAAAACTATTGTTGTGAGAACTGCAGAGAAGCGAGCTCCTCTGGCATCAATTGAAACTGCATTTGTTTTTTCTGCTAAAAACTGCGACATAATATTTTCCTTTGGTCGATGAATGGATAATTGTTTTTTAAATTACAACAATTACATTCGACACAAAGAGCCAGCAAGGCGTCCGAAATCAATCACTCGGCGCTTGGTGAAATTGCTGGCTAAAGACACCTGCATATCGTAAAGAATGTGAGAGAAATAAGCCAGTTGCGAACTATTTGCGTATAGCTGCAAGTGCAGCCATAACTTGCTCTCTTTTAGGCGCGCCAATAGCCCGGCCTACTTCCATGCCCCGTGAATTAAGAATGAGGGTTGTTGGAGTACTTAATATATTTAACGACCGAACTAGATCTAAGGATGCTTCAGCATCGACTTCGACATAATTAACGTCATCTATACCGCTCACGATATTCTCGAGGAGAACACGGGTTGCCCTGCAGGGTGTACAGAATGCCGAAGAAAATTGCACCAAAGTTGCCCGTGAACCGAGGGCTCCGCCGATCATGGCTTCGGTGATTAGCGACTCTCCAGATTTAGCTTTTACTGTGCCGCGCGAGCGCTGATACCAAAATCCATAGGCGCTAGCTAACGCTATGACTACGAGGAGTGGAAGCAATGATTTCACAGGGGTAGTCTGTACCAATGGCCAGAGTGTTGCTACTTACGAATACACACTTGGCGAGCGCAGAAGTTCTACCTGCACTTGGTTTGCTTGCGCATAGTGTTCGCATCTTGCCAGCTGAGGCGAGCGTTCTAGTCGATGTTCCCGAAGTTGATCTCATCCTCGTTGATGCACGTCGTGACCTGCCTGCCGCTAAATCTCTTGCACGACTGTTAACGACTACTGGACTTGGTTGTCCAATCATTGTCATTGCAACCGAGGGTGGATTATCTGCCGTGAGCGCCGACTGGGGAATCGATGATGTTTTACTCGATACTTCCGGACCGGCCGAAGTCGATGCACGAATCCGTATCGCAATGGGTAAGCATCTGGCCCTCATGGCACAAAGTGATCCGCACTCAGGTGAGATCCGTACTGGTGACGTTGTTATTGATGAGGCAAGCTACACCGCACGCTTGAAAGGCAACGCCCTAGATTTAACCTTTAAAGAGTTTGAACTTTTAAAGTACCTAGCTCAACACCCAGGGCGAGTATTTACTCGCGCCCAACTCTTACAAGAGATTTGGGGCTATGACTACTTTGGTGGAACACGTACCGTCGATGTACATATACGACGTTTACGTTCAAAGCTTGGACCAGAGTTTGAAGCAATTATCGGAACTGTACGAAACGTAGGTTATCGATTCACAATGCCAAGTACTGGCAAAGAGAGCTCCATTAGCGAACGCGTATAGCCGTGCGCCATATATTAAAGATTCATCGCTCTCTACAAGGACGTATCCCCGATACTGATCACGGCTTTACTATTGAAACTTTTGACCCCGAGCGACATAAGCAGGCGTGGCTAGATCTCAATAACAGGATTTTTATAGACCACCCCGATCAAGGTAACTGGGCAATGCAAGATTTAGAAAATCGCATGGCCGAGCCGTGGTTTGATCCCAAGGGCTTTTTCTTGGCCGTTGAAAATAATCAGCTGGTCGGTACCTGCTGGACAAAGATTCACCGAGACCTAGTCAATCAAGAACCAGTCGGTGAGCTATATGTTGTGGGCGTTAACCCTGATTACATGGGCCATGGAATCGGTCGCGCAGTTTCAATTGCAGCTATGAACTATCTATTTAGTAAAGGTATCCGCCACGCGATGTTGTACGTTGATGCTGACAATGAAAAAGGCTTAAAACTCTACGAGTCACTGGGCTTTAGTTAAGCTTTAAAGTTCGCAAAAAAAGGAGCCAGGGGAACTGGCTCCTTTTTCTTTTATCTCCCCATTTAAGGTCGGACAGGTTTTTTTGGCTTTGCCGGAATCGCCTTAGTACCTGAATTACCCGCAAGAGCAAAGAGGCCAGCCAAAGTGGCGGCTGCAATGCTGCGCTGTAATAGTTTCATTTTTGCCTCCAATTCACCACAAACTCTTGCGGATGAGGTAAAAATAGAGCCCTCCTTTGTGCAATCACACAGGATTCTTTGTGCCTTATCTGTGGATTATTTGCCCACTAGCTCTGTTAAGCCTGCAACTAACCGATCCACATCGGCACGCGTTGTATATGGCGCAAGGCCTGCCCGCAAAGCCCCGACATCTCCTAAGCCAAGTTTTCTCGATACCTCAATGGCATAGAAATTATGAGCTGGAAGATTTACTTTCTTTGCCGCCATCGCTTTATAGATTTCGACGCTATCGTGGCCTGCAAATGAAAAATAGATAGTTGGCGTACGGTGCTTGGCGTGTCCATGCATTGTGACCCCTGGCAGCGCCTTAACCACACTCTCCATGTAGATGAATAGCTCATCTTCATATTTTTCAAGGGCATTCATTGAGTTGACTATTTTTTCGCGGCGCGTGGTACCAGAACCTGGCGCCAAATCGGCGATGAAGTTAACCGTTGCCGTGCATCCAGCCATAATCTCGTATGGCAGAGTGCCGAATTCAAACTTTTCAGGAACATTACTCGTCGATGGCAGCAGCTTGTCATTGTTGAGTGAATCAAGCAGAGCTGGTGATGCCGTAAGCACCGCGCAATGGGGACCCATTAATTTATAAAAAGAGAATCCAAAGAAATCTGCGCCGATATCTTTGACACTGATTGCAGCATGCGGAGTTAGATGAACACCGTCAACGTAAAATAGCGCACCAACTTTATGGACGGCCGCGGCGATTGATTTCAAATCAGGACGCGTGCCAATAGTGTTTCCAGCACCAGTGATTGCTACGAGCTTTGTTTTATTTGTTAAAACCGCTTCAACAGCTTCAATGCTTAATTCTGATGTGGCTGGATCGAACTCCGCCCAGCGCACTGTTGCACCGACGGCTTCGGCGGCTTGAATCCATGGACGAATATTTGAGTCGTGATCTAAGCGCGAAACAACGATTTCATCCCCTGCCGACCAGTTCTTAGATAGTGTGCGAGAAAAGTCGTAGGTAAGTTGCGTCCATGATCGGCCATAAACGACTCCGTTTGGATCTACATCGATCAAATCGGCCACAGCTTTTCGAAATTGCGAAACTATCTCATCGGCATTCTTTTCCGACTCTGTGGTCGTACTGCGATTTGAGATTGCCATCGTAATCGCTGCCGCCATTGCCGCACCTACTGCAACTGGTACTTGGCTTCCGCCCGGTCCATCGAAGAACGCTAATCCGGTATTGAGTGAAGGAAAATGAGAGCGGACTTTATTAACGTCGTAAGTCATGCGGAGCAGGCTAGCAGTGAGAGCCCAGTTAGTTAAGCCTTCTTTTTGTATCCGCTAGGACACTTAGGGTTTACTGCTGTCACCTTCTTGGTTGTTTTTCCTTTAATACAGGTAATGGTTGTCTTTTTTGCAACGGCTGTTGGTTTAGTAGCGGCAGGTACAGGTGTTGATGAAGGCGTTGCCGTTACAGTGGGTGTTGGAGTAGGCGTTGGTGTTGGTGTTGGGGTGGCAGTAACAACTGGCGCTGGCGTGTACTTCAAAGTGCCGCGCTTCAATACATAAGTCTGGTTTGGACCACCTTGAGCGTAATAAATTCGGAAGACTCCCGGTGAGACTTCATAACCAGTGGGATCAAGACCTTCTATTCCTGGTCCGGTGAGCATCTGCGGAGTTGCCCAATTTAATCCATCTGTTGAAGTGCTCAGAAAAAGCATTTGCCGATTGTTAGAGGTGCACGCAATGTCTGACATGATCATTAAATAATCACCATTTTTTGCGCGTAAGATTTCCGTATCTACATAACCATTTTCAAAACGCCAGCCTGATTCTTTGGTGAAAGTGATTCCATCATTCGAAATGTAGGATGCAATTTTCTCTGTACATCTGCCTTCTACTGGGCTTTCCACAATATATATCCGCACTTTCCCATCTGGTAAAAGCACTGGATCGGGTACGCCCCATGCTTTCGCAGTAACGGGCACTTTCATATCTGGAGTTGTTGCCGTTCTAGTTCCGATACTCGTACATCCTGCATCATTACAAGGAGCGGAATAAACCTGCTGGTATGACCCATCGATATCTTTAAAGTAAGCACGCTTGGAACCGTTTGAAAATGTAATAACGGTAAAATCATTTCCCAGCCGTCCCGTTAGAGAAACATTTGTGCAAACGCCCTCATCATTGCAATCACTGGCGACAGTTCCAGTAGGACCATCAGAACGCCATACGCGATCAACGCCATTTAATCGTTCAACATGTGGTGATACGCCATTCATACCCATTTTCACATGAACACCTGCATCTTCTGTCATCGTCCAATCAGCAGCGTTCGCCTTCATTGGAGATATTGCGAGGAAAATCAGCAAGAACGAGATGGTGAGTGAAAACGCACGTTTCATCGGGCAAGTTTGCTCTATCTCTAATTAATTCGTCAATAGGCTATTGAACGAGTTCGGCGCACATAGAGTGAAATGCTTTTGTATGAGCATCCACATCGGCAGCGGTTGTATCAGGGCACATCAGCGCCATATTGTGAAATGGCGTTATGAGGAAACCGTCATTGAGCATGCGCAGGTGAATGTACTGTTCTAATTCGAAGTCGCCCGCATTATTGGCATCGGCGCCAGTTACTGGAGCTTTCTTCCCAAACATATATTCACCGCG
>WLHG01000083.1 GCA_009702845.1 Actinomycetota bacterium | reverse complement strand
CTTCCCATGGTTTCAAGATGCGTACTTATTAACTCTGCAATCTTTGGACCTATGCCTGGTGTAGCAGCGATCTCTTCCCGGCTCGCCTTACGAATAGCAGCAACCGAGCCAAAGCGCTTCAGTAATGCCGTACGACGGGATTGACCTAGTCGTGGGATTTCATCAAGAATTGATTCCAACATGACCTTTGATCTCCTCGATCGATGAAAAGTTATGGCAAAACGGTGTGCCTCATCGCGAATGCGTTGCAGTAAGTAGAGGCCCTCACTAGATCTAGGAAGAATTAATGGATCGGGTGAGCCGGGAAGCCAGACTTCTTCTAACCGCTTAGCCAATCCACACAAGGCGATATCTGTAATCCCCAGTTCGCTGAGTGCGCGAGCGGCGGCGTTAACCTGTGGTGCACCGCCATCAACAACGATGAGTTGAGGCGGATATGAAAACTTACTCATCTTTCCTCCCAACTCTGCCACCTCAGCCGTATCTACCGCTCGATCATCGATGAGACGCTTTAATCTGCGCGTAATCACTTGATGCATTGCACGAGTGTCATCAAAACCTTCGTCAGTATTAATGATGAAGCGACGGTATTCACTTTTCTTAGCAAGTCCATCTTCAAATACGACCATCGATGCCACAACGGATGTACCCGAAATATTGGAGATGTCGAAACACTCTATGCGAAGCGGAGTTTTTGCAAGGTTCAGAGCCTGCTCTATCTCTATCAAAGCTTTACCACTGACTGCGGCGTCGGTCGAGCGCTTGCTCAAAAACTGGATTAGCGAATATTGAGCGTTACGTTTAACAGTTGCTAAGAGCTCAACCTTTTCTCCGCGCTGTGGGACTTTGATATCGACCTTAGTCGAACCGATTCCACCAAGCCACTGCTCTAACTCTTCCTTATCGGCTGGGTCTGCGTTGATATAAATATTGCGTGGAACCGGGATTGCCCCAGTTCCATAGATTGAGTACAACAGCGCGGTTAACTCATCTTGGCCTTCAAGAGCCATCTCTTGATCAACTATCCATGACCTGGAACCCTTCACCGACCCGCGTTGCATTGAAAAGATAGAGCCTGCGGCATGGAATCCATCGTGATAGATAGAGATGAAATCACCATCTAGTTCATCGGAAAAATTTCCTTCAGTTGATTTTTGCGCCTTCTCAAATGATTCGATCTGATCTCTAAGGCGTGCCGCTCTTTCAAACTCCTCATTGGTGGCCGCTGCACTCATCTCCTCGTGCAACTTGGGCAGGATATTTTCCATTCCGGACTCCATGAACTCATTGAGTTGTTCAGCTAATTCTTTGTGATCCTCTTTTGAGATCCAGCCAACACATGGTGCAGCACATTTACCAATGTCGCCTAGCAGGCACTGCCTTTTGCTGCGTTGTGCACGCGTGAAGTTTGAAGACGAACATGATCTAACTGGAAAAACCTTGAGTAGGACTTCGAATGTGTTTCGAAGCGCCCACGCATTTGTGTACGGACCAAAGTACTTCAACCCAGGTCGCTTGTCTTTGCGGGTAATAAAAATCATTGGATATTCATCATTGAGCGATAAGGCCAAATAAGGATAAGACTTGTCATCTTTGAATTGAACGTTGTACTTGGGTTGATACTGCTTGATCCAACTAAACTCCAACGCCAACGCCTCTAGCTCGGTACTGACAATTGTCCAATCGACACGAACCGCTTCATGAACCATGCGATGCGTCTTGGTAGCCAAATTTGCCTGAAAGTAATTACTGAGGCGATTCTTTAGATTCTTTGCCTTGCCAACGTAGATGACTTTGTCTTGTTTGTTATAAAAGCGGTACACGCCAGGGTGTTCAGGAATGTTGGTTGGCCGATAACTTTGGGGATCTGCCATCGCCTTACTTCTTAACTGCTACTTTTCGGTTTGTAGCAAGCATCGGTGCTAAATATTGACCCGTATAACTCGCTTTCACCTTCGCCACATCTTCTGGAGTTCCTTCGGCAACAACTAATCCCCCGCGGAATCCGCCCTCTGGCCCCATATCGATAACCCAGTCGGAGCATTTAATAACATCTAAGTTGTGCTCGATAACGACAACGGTATTTCCAGTATCGACCAGACGGTTAAGAACAATAAGTAACTTGCTGACATCTTCAAAGTGAAGACCTGTCGTTGGCTCATCCAAAACATAGATTGTTCGCCCTGTTGAGCGGCGCTGGAGCTCAGTTGCAAGCTTTACTCGCTGTGCCTCACCCCCTGAAAGCGTTGGCGCAGACTGACCTAAGCGCACATAACCAAGACCCACATCGTTGAGGGTTTTTAGGAACCTAGCGATGGTTGGTACAGATTCGAAAAATGCATTCGCTTCTTCAATCGGCATATTTAAGACATCGGCGATTGTCTTACCTTTGTAATGAACCTCTAAGGTCTCACGGTTATATCGAGCGCCATGACAGACCTCGCATGGCACATAGACATCGGGCAGGAAGTTCATTTCGATTGTGATCGTGCCATCGCCTGAACAGTTCTCGCAACGTCCACCTTTAACATTGAATGAGAAACGTCCCTGCTGGTAGCCGCGAATCTTCGCTTCAGTTGTCTCAGAGAACAGGGCGCGGACTTTGTCGAAAAGGCCTGTGTAGGTTGCCGGGTTGGATCGGGGTGTGCGACCAATTGGAGATTGATCGACGTGCACAACTTTATCGAGCAGTTCGACACCCATCACACTTCGGTGGCGTCCTGGCACCAGGCGCGCACCGTTGAGTTTGTTGGCAAGAGTTGTATACAAAATATCGTTAACGAGAGTTGATTTACCCGAACCGCTAACACCGGTGACTGAGACAAACACGCCAAGCGGAATCTCAACATCGATATTCTGTAAGTTATTCTCTTTTGCCCCTTTGACAGTCAATATGCGTTTAGTATCAATAGGGCGACGAGTATCTGGAATGGCAATTGATTTACGGCCAGATAGATAGGCACCGGTAATCGACTCTTTCGATGCAATGAGCTCTTCATAGCTACCAGAGACAACGACGTGACCACCGTGTTCACCCGCCCCTGGTCCAATATCTACAATCCAATCGGCGGTGCGAATCGTCTCTTCATCGTGTTCGACAACAATGAGAGTATTTCCAAGGTCACGCAAGTGTGTGAGCGTTTCAATGAGGCGACGGTTATCGCGCTGATGTAGTCCGATGCTGGGTTCATCTAGGACGTAGAGAACGCCAACGAGACCGCTACCAATCTGAGTTGCTAATCGGATTCGCTGCGCCTCTCCACCAGACAGAGTGGCTGCAGGACGAGCCAGAGAGAGGTAGTCCAGACCAACATCTAGGAGAAATCCCAAGCGAGCATGGACCTCTTTCATTACGCGCTCTGCAATCTGAGCCTCGCGCTTAGTTAGTTTGATGTTTTTTAGAAACTCGGCGCACTCTGAAATTGATAGCTCGGTGATCTCGGAAATATTCTTACTTCCAATGGTTACTGCAAGTACTTCGGGTTTTAGACGTGCACCGGAACAGACGTGACAGGGAATCTGGCGCATATACGCTTCGTACTTATCGCGACTGTAGTCACTATCGGTCTCACCGTGACGGCGATGAATAAAAGGAACAACGCCTTCAAACCCAGTCGTGTAATTCTTTGTACCGTACCGACCTTTGTACTTCATCTTGATTTCGTACTCGTAGCCATTAATGATCGCTTCGCGGGCCTTTGCTGAAATCTTCTTCCAAGGGGTATCCAGTGAGAAAGGCATATCTTTGGCGAGGGCTTCTAATAAACGGATGAAATAATCCGAAGACTGACCACCTGACCAGGGGGCAATTGCACCATCATTAATAGAAATCGAATCATCCGGGATTATAAGATCCTCATCGACCTCCAATTTTGTACCAATACCAGAGCACTCAGGGCAGGCACCAAAAGGTGAGTTGAAGGAAAATGAGCGGGGCTCTAACTCCTCAAAGGATAAGTTGCAATCGTGGCAAGCTAAGTGCTCACTAAAGGTGCGCTCTTTATCCTCCGTTTTTGAGTCAACGAAATCAAGAATGACGATTCCCGAAGCCAGACGCAGCGCAGTTTCAATGGAGTCGGTGAGGCGAGTCTTACTTTCAACTTTGGCTGTTAGGCGATCAACTACTACTTCGATTGTGTGCTTTTCCTGTTTCTTTAACTTCGGCGCTTCAGTTAGCGCTACGACTGTGCCATCTACACGGGCACGTGAATAGCCTTGTGTAATTAACTCTGCAAATAAATCAACGAACTCACCTTTGCGCGCACGAACAACTGGAGCTAAAACCTGAAATTTTGTAGTAGCTGGCATCGCCAAAATCTGATCCACTATCTGCTGAGGTGATTGGCGCGAGACGGCCTTGCCGCAGTTAGGACAGTGAGGACGTCCAGCGCGGGCAAAGAGCAGACGGAGGTAGTCATAGACCTCAGTAATTGTGCCAACCGTTGAGCGAGGGTTTCGGTTAGTGGATTTTTGATCGATAGAGACGGCAGGTGAGAGACCTTCGATGAAATCAACATCCGGCTTATCCATCTGGCCTAAGAACTGACGGGCGTAGGCAGATAAGGATTCAACGTAGCGGCGTTGCCCTTCGGCAAAGATCGTGTCAAAAGCGAGCGATGATTTACCCGAGCCCGAGAGTCCAGTAAAGACGATTAGCGCGTTGCGCGGTAGTTCAATTGAGACGTCTTTGAGGTTGTGCTCACGGGCGCCGCGAACTACTAACTTATCGATACTCACTAAACCCCAGCCTCTTCCATTGAACGAAGTTCACGCTTTAAAATCTTGATTTCATCTCTAAGGCGTGCAGCAACCTCGAACTGAAGTTCGGCGGCGGCATTCTTCATCTGATCAGTGAGTGAGCCTATCAATGCAATCAACTCTTGGCGTGGCAGAGTAACTGAGTTTTTCGTGAAGATACCTGCGGTGGCAAGGGTTTTCTGGTTTGCTTTCTTACTCATTGCCAGAATCGCTTCAGTGTCCTCGGATTCACGGTTTATCAAATCGGTAATATCGGCTATTTTCTTGCGAAGAGGCTGAGGATCAACACCACGCTCTAGGTTGTAGGCAACTTGTTTTGCGCGGCGACGATTAGTCTCGTCGATGGCTTTGGCCATTGAATCAGTGATGTTGTCGGCATACATATGCACTTCGCCTGAAACATTTCGAGCTGCGCGTCCAATGGTTTGAATGAGAGAAGTGGCAGAGCGCAAGAAGCCCTCTTTGTCGGCATCTAAAATTGCGACCAG
>WLHG01000082.1 GCA_009702845.1 Actinomycetota bacterium | reverse complement strand
GTAGTAACGATATTTCCTGATTATTTTCAACCCTTGAAATTATCTCTGCTTGGCAAAGCAAGCGATGCGGGCATCGTTAACTTTGAGATTCATGATTTACGAAGTTTTGCAACCAACAACCACCATGCAGTCGATGACACACCATATGGCGGTGGCGCCGGAATGGTGATGCTGCCAGAGATCTGGGGCTTAGCCCTTGATCCATTGATGGTTCCAGACACTGATTTGATAGTTTTAACACCTGCCGGCAAACGTTTTGATCAACCGATGGCTGCGAAATTTTCAAAGGCTAACCACATAGTCTTTGCTTGCGGTCGTTACGAGGGAATTGATGATCGCGTTCGTCAACACTATGAGTCCGAGCAGTACTCATCTAAAAATATCCGCGTACATGAAGTATCAATCGGGGATTACGTCTTAGGTGGGGGAGAAGTTGCCTCGCTTGTGATGATTGAAGCGATTACCAGATTGCTGCCAGGAGTCCTTGGAAATCCTGAATCATTGAGCGAAGAGTCACATAATGAGGATGGCTATCTTGAGTATCCAAATTTCACTAAGCCCTCTGTATGGCGCAATATTGCAGTTCCGGAGATCTTATTAAGCGGAAATCACGGCGAAATAGCGAAATGGCGTGCGGCTCAAGCCATAAGCCGTGCCGAAAAGAATGTGTAACTCGCTAGTAATAGCAGTTCTGCCGTAACGTACACCCCATGACGAGTGATGCAGAATCAGTTCAGGCACGGTTAATTCGCGACCTCGAACCAGTTGTTGCAGTTGAGCTCGAGCGACATTTAGCGGTACAGAAGAATTGGTATCCACACGAGTATGTCCCATGGTCAGAGGGCCGCGACTTTGCAGGGCCTCTTAATGGCGATGCGTGGGAAGCGAAAGATTCGCGTCTTACGGCCGTGGCTCAAGATTCGCTAGTTCTGAACCTTCTGACTGAAGATAACTTGCCGAGTTATCACACCGAGATTGCAATCTCTATGGGACGCGATGGCGCATGGGGGACTTGGATCGAACGCTGGACGGCCGAAGAGGCACGGCACAGCATCGTTATTAGAGATTATCTAATGGCCACTCGCGGTGTAGATCCCTATGAGCTAGAAGATTTACGTATGGCACATATGTCACTCGGTTATCAGACGCCATATGTCAATGACATGTTACACACCATCGCATATGTATCTTTCCAAGAGTTAGCAACACGTATTTCCCATCGCAACACTGGCAAGATTTCAGATGATCCGATTGCAGAAAATATGATGCAACGTATTGCTCTGGATGAAAACTTACATATGCTTTTTTATCGCAACACACTAGGTGCCGCACTTGATATGGAGCCAAATGCATCTATGCGGGCGATCACCGATGTTGTTACGAACTTCGGAATGCCAGGGGCAAACATGCCAGGCTTTGGCCGTAAAGCCGTCCAGATTGCACTTGCTGGAATCTACGACATGCAACAGCATTTAGATGAGGTAATCGCCCCAGTCTTGCGTGCATGGAAGGTTTTTGAGCGCACTGATTTATCTGGAGATGGACTAAAAGCTCGCGAAGAGTTAGTGGCCTTTCTTGATAAGACAGGTCTTGAAGCATCCCGCTTTAATGAAAAGCGCGAACTCTATTTTGAGCGCATGATTGCTCGTGGGCAAGAGCCGAATAGAATCTCGTAAGAGTTAGCTGCCGGCAATAGGGATGAAAGTGAAAGAACTAGAGAACAAGGTCGCTCTCGTCACTGGTGCGAGTAGGGGCATTGGCCGCGCCATAAGCCTGACATTTGCAAAAGCCGGTGCTCAACTTATTTTGGTGGGCAGAGATCTTGACGCTCTCAATGAGACCTCTAAATTAATTTGTGAATTAAAGCTTGGACCCACTCCACTTGTTTGTCAGATGGATGTATTGGATATCTCTTCAATTGCAAATGCAGTAAAGCTTGCACTAGACAGCTTTGGTCAGATCGATATTTTAGTTAACAACAGCGGCATAACCGGAAGATCTGCTCCGTTGTGGGAGCTAGAGGAATCGCAATGGGATGAGGCGATAGATACAAATCTCAAGGGGCCATTCCTGCTTTCTAAAGCGGTGATCCCTTCAATGATCTCGCGAAAGTCAGGGTCAATTATATTTATCGGATCAATAACAGGTAAGCGCCCCCTTGTTAATCGCAGCGTCTATGCCGCTTCCAAATTAGGTTTGGTTGGGATGATGCGAACGTTGGCCTTAGAGCTGGCAAGAGAGGGAGTAAGAGTAAATCTCATCTCACCTGGATTTGTTGCAGGCCCACGTTTAGATGGAGTCATTGCCCAAGTCGCCAGCGATCAAGGAGTTACGTCGGATCAGATGAAGGCAACGTGGTTAGAAATGGTACCTACCGGCAAATTTGTTACACCGGAAGATATCGCTCAGGGAGTTCTATTTTTTGCGTCTAGTCGATCCGGTGCCACAACTGGTGAGGACTTAAATATTTCAGGTGGATTAGTGATGTACTCATGAGCGCACATAAAAAGCGTGTAATTTTTATTGAGCACGACCACGTCAGCGTAGGTGGTCCTATATGGAAACAGTTTGAACGGCGCGGATATGAGATTATTCGATTTATAATCGTCGATGAAGCCAATGCCAAAACTCCAAATGTCACGCCGGTATGGCCAGATCTATTGAGCTTTGACGCCGTTGTCGTAATGGGTGCACCTTTTGCCGCCTATGACGATGAACGGATTGGGAATTGGTTATTGCCACAAGTGGAAAAAATGCGCGAAGTGCACAACGCGGGAATTCCAGTGATGGGAATATGTTTTGGTGGTCAACTTATGTCACGAGTTTTAGGGGGCACGGTTTCACGCTCCCCTCGCGCAGAACTTGGCTGGTATGAAATCGAAAGCGTTGATGAATCGTTGGTTCCTAGAGGACCGTGGTTCCAATATCACTGGGACCGCTTTACATTTCCGCCTGGTTCCACAGAGATTGCTCGCAATGAGCTGTGTCCTCAAGCCTATGTGTATGGGCGCACATTGGGAGTGCAGTTTCATCCAGAGATTGATTTAGAAGTTCTAGATATGTGGCTTGCCATGGATGGTGGATGCGCAGAGGTTGAATCCGAGGGCATCGTTGTTGAGGATTTGCGAAAGCAGACTAAAGAGCTTGAAAAGGAAAGCAATCAGCGCGGCTACGACTTAGTTGATCAATTTCTTGATCGAGTCGCGACCGCGCCGATTGTGCTTATCTAATTCTTAATCGTTAGATATAAAGACGTTCTTTACTTCGGTAAATGAATCAAGGGCATCGGGGCCGAGTTCGCGCCCGAGTCCTGACTGCTTAAATCCACCAAATGGTGTCCAGAAGCGCACCGATGAGTTGGAGTTAACCGATAGTGCGCCAGTATCAATTCCACGAGAGACGCGCAGAGCACGTCCAACATCGCGTGTCCAAATTGAACCCGATAAGCCATATTCGCTGTCGTTGGCCATTGCAATCGCTTCGGCCTCATCTTCGAAGGTCATGACCGATACAACTGGTCCAAAGATTTCTTCACGCCAAGAACGGGCCTGGGTATTTTTAGGAAGCAGAACTGTTGGCGCCATCCAGTATCCAGGACCAGTTGGTGCACTACCTTTAAAGGCGATTGGCTCATCTAGGAATGATTCAACGACATCGAACTGCTTCTTTGAAATCAGTGGCCCCATATCTGCCGTCGCAAGATTGGGATCTTCAACACGGAACTTCTTAACCGCTACTTCAAAGTACTCCATAAAAGTATCAAAGGCTGATTTTTGAACCAAGATACGAGAGCGTGAACAGCAATCCTGGCCTGCATTATCAAAGACGGCCCCAGGTGCACCTGCTGCAGCTTTTGCAATATCAGCATCGGCAAAAATAATATTTGAACTTTTACCGCCGAGTTCGAGTGTGACACGCTTAACTTGCTCAGCACAGCCAACCATGATCTGTTTTCCAACGGAGGTTGAGCCGGTAAAGACAACTTTGCGTACCAATGGGTGAGTAACAAATCGATTACCAACGACGCTTCCCTTGCCTGGCAAAACATTGAATACGCCCTCTGGAATTCCAGCAAGAAGTGCTAGTTCACCTAAACGAATTGCACTCAGTGGTGTGTATTCCGCCGGCTTTAAAACAACGGTATTACCTGCAGCAAGTGCTGGCGCAAAACCCCATCCTGCAATCGGCATCGGGAAGTTCCACGGAACAATAATGCCCACTACCCCAAGAGGCTCCTTAAAGGTTACATCAATGCCACCGGCAACAGGAATCTGTCGACCGAATAAGCGCTCAGGGGCAGCGGCGTAGTACATCAGAGTATTTGCAACGTTGTCGGCTTCCCACAGCGCATTGCCACGCGTATGACCAGAGTTTGTAATCTCTATCTGAGCTAACTCTTCACGATGATCAGTGACGATCTGTGAAAAACTGCGGAGTAATCGTGCGCGCTCACCGGGTGCGATGTGGCGCCAGGTATCAAAGGCTTTAGCCGCCTTCGCAATTACATAATCAGTTGCCTCTAAATCTAAGTGAGGAACATTCTTAACGATTTGTTCGGTGGCAGGGTTAATTACATCGTATGAAGTAGACACGGTTGATTTAAAACCTTTCGAAGTTACGGAATAGTTCCCAATCGGTAATTGCTTTACCGTATGCGGAAATTTCAATCTTTGCCATGTTGGCATAGTGGGCCTGAACTTCTGCGCCAAATGTCTCTTTAATCCATGCACTATTTTCCCAGAGCTCTAACGCCTCGGTCATCGTGGATGGCAATCTGGCAGAGTCTTCTGCGTAGGCATTTCCTTGGAAAGCTGGCTCTAGGACCATCTTCTTCTTAATTCCATCTAAGCCAGCGGCGATAATGCCCGATACGGCTAAGTAGGGATTGACATCTCCACCAGCAGTTCGATTTTCAAGACGCAGACTTGCGCCTTTTCCAACTAGGCGAAGTGCGCATGTACGGTTATCGCGTCCCCAAAGAATTGCAGTGGGTGCAAATGACCCCGGAACAAAGCGCTTATAGGAGTTAATATTTGGGGCAAATAAAAGCGTCATTTCACGCATGTGCGCCATCTGTCCGGCTACGAATTGGCGGCCGACATCACTCATGCCCTGTTCTTTGTCATTATCATCTGCCATCACCATTGAGCCATCAAGACCACGGAATGAAAGGTGAATGTGGGAGGAGTTGCCCTCTTTTTCATTGGGCTTAGCCATAAAGGTCAATGCATAACCATCTTGGGATGCAATCTCTTTGGCACCGTTCTTATAAATAACATGGTTATCGCAGTTTGAAAGTGCATCAGAGTATTTAAATGC
>WLHG01000081.1 GCA_009702845.1 Actinomycetota bacterium | reverse complement strand
AGTTCGCCAGTGTCGGCACAGGATTTTGGTGCAAATGATTGGCTCGTAGATGAGATGTACGAGCATTATTTAGCAGACCCATCTTCGGTTGACCCGACATGGGTTGAGTACTTTAAAAATAATAAGCCAGGTACTCCATCATCGGCCGCACCTACATCCAGTCAAAGTTCACAGATAGTTTCAAAGGGCGTTCCGCCAGTTCCTAAGTCGCAGCAACGCGACCAGGCACCGAGCGTTTCACAAACTGCGCCGCCTGCTGCCGCTGTCCAGCAAGTAGTAGCTCAGGAAGTTCCCGCAGTTGTTCCTCCCGCGCCAAGTGCACCGGCTCCAGTTCAACAGCCAATTGTGAGAGATACCGCATCACCGCAGCCGACTCCCGCAGATCCAGTAGTTAAACCAGTTCGCGTTCTTGCAACACCGAGTGCATCAACACTCGAACCCATTCGCGGTGTATCGGCCCGCGTAGTTCAAAGCATGGAGGCATCACTCTCAGTTCCAACTGCAACATCGGTTCGTGCAGTTGCCGCTAAATTAATGATTGATAATCGAATAGTTATTAATAATCATTTGAAACGCGCTCGTGGTGGAAAAACCTCATTTACTCACATCATCGCCTATGCAATGATTAAAGCGGTTCGTGCGATGCCTGAGATGAACTCGTTTTTCGGTGAGATTGATGGAAAGCCAGCCGTTGGACATCCCGAACATATCAATTTAGGTATCGCCATTGATTTAGCCAAGGCCGATGGATCGCGTCAATTGTTGGTGCCCTCAGTTAAGGGCTGCGAGTCGATGGATTTCGCCGCCTTCTGGAACGCCTATGAAGCCATTATTAAGAAGGCACGCGGCGGCTCTTTAACTGTCGATGATTTTGCTGGCACGACTATGTCGATTACTAATCCCGGCACCATCGGCACTGTTCACTCGGTGCCTCGCTTAGTCCAAGGCCAAGGTTTGATTCTTGGAGTAGGCGCACTGGATTACCCAGCAGAGTTCCATGGAACTAGCGATGAAACGCTTGCCCGAATGGCGATAAGCAAAGTTGTAACCCTTACAAGTACGTACGACCATCGCGTTATTCAAGGCGCACAATCTGGTGACTTCCTGCGCCGAATGAATGAATATTTGTTGGGTGCAGATGGTTTCTATGATGAAATCTTCGCCTCTCTTCGAATTCCTTACGAGCCAATTCGATGGGCTAAGGATTTTGAATTCAGCAAAGATGAGCAGATTAACAAGACCGCTCGTATTCAACAGTTAATCCACGCCTACCGAACCTTTGGCCACTTAATGGCCGATGTGGATCCTTTGGAATACAAGCAGCGCTCACACCCAGATTTAGATGTTGTGACACATGGCTTAACACTGTGGGATCTTGATCGCGAATTTGCAACTGGTGGCTTTGGCGGCAAAACCTTTATGTCACTCCGCAAGATTCTAGGTTTATTGCGCGACTCTTACTGTCGCACTGTTGGCGTTGAGTATATGTATATTGAAGACCGCGCAGAGCGCCAATGGATTCAAACTCATGTTGAAGTCGGTGCGCAGAAATTTGCCCCTGAAGAACATCTTCGAATCTTGCATAAACTAAATGGCGCAGAAGCATTTGAAACTTTCCTTCAAACAAAGTTTGTTGGACAAAAGCGCTTCTCACTCGAAGGTGGCGAATCTGTCATTCCATTGCTCGATGCAGTTTTATCGAGTGCTGCAGATCAAGGTCTGCTTGAAGTCTGTATCGGAATGCCACACCGCGGGCGTTTAAATGTATTAGCAAATATCGCCGGCAAATCACATGGTCAGATTTTCCAAGAGTTCCAAGGGCATTACGCCGAAAACCAGGTGCAAGGCTCTGGTGATGTTAAGTATCACTTAGGTACTGAAGGGGTTTTCACTTCCCATTCGGGCGCAACTACCAAGATCTACTTAGCTGCTAACCCATCACACCTTGAGGCAGTGAACCCAGTTCTAGAGGGAATTGTCCGGGCCAAGCAGGATAGATTAAATATCAAAAATGCTTACTCGGTACTGCCCGTCCTACTTCACGGTGATGCCTCATTTGCCGGACAGGGCGTAAACGCTGAAGTTCTACAAATGTCGCAGTTAGCGGGCTATCGCACTGGCGGAACGATTCATATCGTCGTAAATAACCAAGTGGGCTTCACGACGTCGCCACACGCATCACGCACCTCAACGTATTCAACGGACTTTGCCAAAATCATTCAGGCACCGGTTTTCCATGTTAACGGTGATGACCCAGAGGCTTGTGTTCGCATTGCACGTTTGGCCTTTGAATACCGTCAAGCATTTAAAAAAGATGTAGTTATCGACATGGTTTGTTATCGCCGTCGTGGTCATAATGAAGGTGATGAACCTAGTTTCACTCAGCCACTGATGTACAAGATGATCGATGCTAAGCGTTCAACTCGAACTCTTTTCATCGAAGCCCTTATTGGACGTGGAGATATTTCACTAGACGAGGCAGATGAAGTTGCGCGCGATTATCAGAACCAACTAGAGGCTGTATACGCTGCAGTAAATAACCTGCACACAGAGTCTGATCCGAATTTTAAGGCACCCGTTGCACCAGATGCACATGAGATTATTACCTCAATTAGCGAGAGTTTAGCTCGCGAAATTGCTGCGACGCAGACGGCGATTCCCGAAGGATTTAATGTCCACCCTAAGCTACTTCCTCAATTGGCCAAGCGCGTTGAATCTCTTAACGATGATTCAATTGATTGGTCAACGGGTGAAATGCTCGCCTTTGGCTCTCTCTTAAAAGAGGATCGACCAATACGTCTTGCTGGCCAAGATTCAAGGCGCGGAACATTTAGTAATCGCCATGCAGTCATTATCGATAAAGAAAATGGCAACGAGTGGACACCGCTTCGCGCACTCAATAGCGATGAGAATCATTTCTTTGTCATCGATTCCCTGCTGAGTGAATATGCAGCGATGGGCTTTGAGTATGGATACAGCGCTGAGCGTGAGGATGCCCTAGTTCTCTGGGAGGGCCAATTTGGCGATTTTGCTAATGGCGCTCAAACAATTATTGATGAATTTATCTCCTCAGCACTGCAAAAATGGGGAGAGCGATCATCGCTTGTTCTGCTACTTCCACATGGCTATGAAGGCCAAGGCCCCGATCACTCATCGGCGCGCATTGAGCGGTATTTACAGCTATGCGCAGAGCAAAATATGACTGTGGCTCAACCATCGACTCCGGCCTCGTACTTCCATCTTTTGCGCTGGCATGCACTAAATCCAACTCGTCGACCTTTAATTGTCTTTACACCTAAATCAATGTTGCGCTTGCGTGCGGCGGCATCTTCACTGGCTGATTTTACGAGTGGACATTTCCGTCCGGTTATTTCAGATGAAACTGTTAAGAACGCAACGCGGTTAATTTTCTGTTCAGGCAAGATTTATCATGACTTAGTTGCAGAACGTGCAAAGACTGGCGAAACGTCAACAGCGATTGTTCGCGTAGAACTTCTGTATCCATTGCCAATCGATGAAATGATTGCCGAGGCCAATAAACATCCGAGTGCTAATTTGCTGTGGGTTCAGGATGAACCGGCAAATCAAGGCCCATGGTCCCAAGTTGCACTTCGCACATCGGAGCAACACGGTGGTCGCGGATTTGGAGCTCGAATTTTACGTCGTGTTTCACGTCGCGCAACGGCATCACCGGCAACTGGTAATCATCACTTGCATGAGGATGAGCAAAAAGCCTTAATGCTTGAAGCTTTTACTCGCTAATCGCTTTTCCTTTTCGATAGCGAAACAAGACTCGTCCAACTATTTCACTCGGTGTAATCCAACCCCACGTGCGTGAATCAGTGCTTTCACTGTTATCACCTTCGACCCAGTAATTTCCAGCATGGGATTTTTGTATTCTTTTAATGAGAAATATACCTGGACGATCTTCGCGCTCGATTACGGCAACGCTTCCAAGGGGAGCTCTATTGGGCGGCTCTTGCATCCAGAGCACGAACAGCCAGTCGCCATCTCTGTAGGCAGGTGCCATTGACCCTCCTTGGACCCTGACTGTGCCAAATTTGCTCACGAACGGTAGTCTGTCACTTGTAAGTCTGACACGCGAAATTTTTTAGGGAGAGAAAACATGTTTGCACCAAAGATAACCGTCTACGCGCACTGCGACCTTCCATGTGGTGTTTACGATCCAGCTCAAGCAAAGATTGAAGCTCTATCTGTAAAGGCATGCATGGAAAAGTACGCTGCTAATACCGATGCAGATTTCCGTTCACGCTCTGTAGCAATCAAAGAAGAGCGCTCACATCAAGTAAAAGAGCACCTGTGGGTCCTATGGACCGATTACTTCAAGGCTCCACACTTTGAGGCATATCCTCAACTGCACTCACTATTTAATGAGGCGACAAAGCTTGCTGGCGCTGCAGGAACAAAAGGAACTCAAGATGTTGCAGTGGCAGATAAGCTCATCTCAAAGATCGATGAGATCGCTGAGATTTTCTGGGCAACAAAGAAGGCGTAAGTAAATTTAATTAATTAGTGACTGAGCGGCGGTACGTGCGAGAAAAGATACTCGCTCTACCGTCGCTCTTTTTATCATAGCTGCAGCTACTTGGCGTTCGCCTTCATAGACTTCGCATTCAAAAGTTAACTCTTTGTTCTCGACTTCGATGCAGCGTGATGTTGCACGAAGCTCGGCACCGATTTCAGCGGGAGCTAAAGAAATAATCTCCATGCTTATTGCGATAGTCGTCTCACCAGGTTCTAGATATTCGTCAAGAGATATAACCGCTGCGTGCTCCATAAGATTGACGAGATGAGATTGGGCAACTATTGGCAAGTCTCCAACGCCTAAGGCAAGGGATGTATCACCCGGGCGGACCTCCATAACGGAAAATCCAACGGCACCAATGATTTCCTCGGCCGGCTTCATGTCCTATCTTCCATTTCCATCTGAATCATCATTGAGATAACGAATCTCTTCTGTATGTTCAATTGTTATTTCTCGATGCTCGACATTACCAAACTCATCAATTTCAATAGAAATTTCGGTCATTTTAAACTCGGTCGTCATGCCTGTTGTAAACGTTCCAGCCATTTGAGTGTGAATCTGCTGGAAAATCGCATCATGGAGTTCATCCGGTGCGCTTTCGCAACATGTTCTACGCAAAACACTTTGTAGCAACTCGCGCATTTTCTTCTCGTGGGCTAATTCGGCCGAGCAATCAGGACACTCTGAGAGATGGATTTCGATGCTATGAACCATCGGCAGGTCAGTATTTCCTTCAAGCAAAAGTACAAGCGAGTTAAGAATTTGATTACATGGAGTCAGCTCGTAATTGCTCATAGAGTTTCCTCCTTTGTGGCAAGCTTTGAAGTAGAGGTTTGAGGAGCTTTGACTGTGTATCCAAGCTCCTTTGCATACTCTGTTAACCGTTCGCGAAGCTGTTTT
>WLHG01000080.1 GCA_009702845.1 Actinomycetota bacterium | reverse complement strand
TTGGGTAATTAAACAAAGATATGTGCGGGAGAAGGGACTTGAACCCTCACGTCCGAAGACACAGGTTCCTAAGACCTGCGTGTCTGCCATTTCACCACTCCCGCGAAACCCACCCAAAAGTGGCTAGCACTCTTGAATGGATAGGTTGCGAGTTTAGAGGTAAATTACCGATGTACCAAACGGAGCCGTCGCACATGAAATTGAAAGGCATAACACCATGTCATTAACACCAACCCCAGCAGATAAGTTCACTTTCGGTCTATGGACCGTTGGCTGGCAGGCTCGCGATCCCTTCGGTGATGCAACACGAGGAGCCCTAGACCCGGTTCGTACCGTCAATGAACTGGCGGCACGCGGCGCTCACGGCGTGACGTTTCACGATGATGATTTGATTCCATTTGGAAGTGATGAGGGCGCACGTCGCACACACATAGATCGCTTTAAGAAAGCTCTCGCTGAGACTGGCATGAAAGTGCCAATGGCGACCACAAATTTATTCACTCACCCTGTTTTTAAAGATGGTGCATTTACATCTAACGATAAAGATATTCGCCGTTTTGCCTTGCGTAAGGTGATGAAGAATATCGAGCTCGCAGTTGAACTCGGCGCAAAGACGTATGTGTGCTGGGGCGGACGAGAAGGCGCAGAAACAGATGGTGGTAAAGATGCCTATGTTGCACTCGATCGATTCCGTGAAGCATTTAATACTTTAGGTGAGTTCGTAACTGATAATGGCTATGACATTAAATTTGCAATTGAGCCTAAGCCCAATGAACCACGTGGCGATATTTTCTTGCCAACGATCGGACACGCATTGGCATTTATTTACACCCTTGATCGACCAGAGCTCGTTGGGTTGAATCCAGAGGTTGGACATGAACAAATGGCTGGACTTAACTTTGTTCACGGAATTGCACAAGCGCTATGGCAGAAAAAGTTGTATCACATTGATCTTAACGGTCAACATGGTCCAAAGTTTGATCAGGATTTAGTCTTTGGTCACGGCGATCTCAAATCGGCATTTTTCCTCGTTGATCTGCTCGAGCGATACAAGTACGACGGACCAAAGCATTTTGATTACAAACCAGCGCGCACAGAGAGCGATAAGGGCGTGTGGGAGTCTGCAACTGCCAATATGCGTACCTATTTGGCACTTAAGGAGCGCGCATTAGCCTTCCGCGCAGATCCACGTGTGATTGCCGCAATGGCCGAGTCAAATATTCCAGAGCTTAGCCAACCAACTTTAGGTGCAGGCGAGACATGGAAGGATCTTGCTAAAGATTCATTCGATGTCGAAGCTGCAGGTGCACGCGGATATGGCTATGAAGCCATTGATCAGTTAGCCCTTGAACACTTAATGGGTGTTAAGTAGGTTTTATTGACGAACTACAAAAATTGCATCGACTTCAACAGGACTGTTGAGTGGCAGTGATGCAACACCAATAGCTGTACGCGCATGCTTGCCTGCCACATCACCAAACACATTGAGGATCACTTGGCTTGCGCCATGTGCAACCAAATGCTGATCAGAGAATCCATCCGCACTTGCAACGTAGATACCAAGGCGGGCAACGTACTCAATTTTATCAAGAGACCCTAACTCTTTTTGTACAGATTCCAAGACATTCATAGCGCAGACCCAAGCACACTCTTGTGCAAGCTCCATATCAACTTCGCTACCAACGAGTCCCGTTGCAACCATCGTCTCTCCACGTCGAGCGACTTGCCCAGAAGCATAAAAAGAGTTGTTAAGGTATCGGATTGGAGACAGAGCGATATTAAATGCACTTGTCGGTTTCGAGGCAAGCGCCTTAAAGTTATCGTCAAAACTCATAATGTAGAACCTTTCGTTGTGTGTGAATTACTGCTCGAATGTAATCAATCCGCGGCCCGGGCCGCCCTTTGCTAGAACTTCAAAAGCTTTGTCTGCCTCATCTAGTCGATAATGTCCTGTGAGTAAGGAGTCTAAGTCCAATTTGCCATTGAGATACAACTCAATCAGCTTCGGAAATTCAACGTGTGGATTAGAAGAACCGTACTTGCTGCCGATCATTCGGCGCTCACCGGCGAGGATCCTTGCAGTTGGATCGAATTCAAGAGTCGCCCCGCTCGGAGGTGCACCCAGAATAACCATGGTTCCACCGGCGCTTAACATGGTAAGGGCATTAATCATTGCCTTAGTACTTCCAACAGCGGCAATTGAATAATTTACGCCTCGAGGACAGATCTTTAAGGTGACAGCAATAACATCTTCAGTCGCAGCATTTATTGTGTGAGTAGCTCCTAATTTAACAGCCAACTTAAGGGCCGCATCTGATGTATCGATAGCGATAATCGGGAATGCTCCAGCAACACGAGCACCTTGAATGGAGTTAAGCCCAACGCCTCCGCAACCAACGACAGCAACGGATTCTCCTGGACGAGCGCCAGCGGCATTTGTGACAGCACCAAATCCAGTCGTAACAGAACACCCAATCAATGCTGCCATATCAAGCGGCATATCTTTACGAATTTTAATTGCAGAGCTTTCCGGCACTACTGTGTACGGCGCATAGGTGGCAGGCCCATAGTGCAAAATATTTTCACCAGTCTTTGCGTTGTGAAAACGTTGCGTATTGTCCAACAAAGCGCCAAATGGTGAAGGAGCCCAACAATGAGCGGGCTTTCCATTTCTACATGCCTGACAGGTTCCGCAGTTCATCAGCCAAGAAATAATAACGTGATCACCAGGAACAAGAGTGGTTACACCTTCACCTACTGATTCAACAACGCCAGATCCTTCATCACCGAGAATCATTGGCATCGGGGTCGCATGCGATCCATCGTAAGCGTGAAGACATGAATGGCAAACTCCAGATGCAAACATCTTGACGCGCACTTCACCCTGACGGGGAGCATCGACATTTACCTCAGTCATCTGCATCTTCTGTTTCGCTTCAGTTAATACGGGGACATTCATCGTTAAAATCATCTAACTACCACCCTCTGTGCTTTGACTGTCTTGTGAGCATACCTCTACGCCTCTAACGTTGAAAGACATCCAGACCAATAAAACACTAGAAATTCTATCCAAAATGCCACACTTTCTCAGGATGCGGAAAGCAGCCTCTATAGAGAAAACCGCTTTTCACCTATAATCCAATGATGACAATAGAAGCTTTTTTGGACATAAAACTTTCAGAGCGGATTATTGATGCCAGATATAAAGGTCTTCCAGAAAAAGCTCAAGGACAGAGCTTCAAAAATTTTTTAGATAGCAAGCCGAATTTATTTACTTCTGAATTTCGCTTCCCAATTGCAACGTTGAGAAAATCTGCCCTCGATCACAATTTAAGTAGAATGGCTGCTTATTGCAAGGAGATTGGTGCTTCTTTGGCGCCTCACTTGAAAACTACGATGTCTCCTCAAATTGCGAAAATGCAAATGGACCATGGAGCCTGGGCACTTACGCTTGCCAACTTTGCACAAGCTAAGATTTTTCTGGACTTTGGTTTTAAACAAATAATCATCGCCAACGAGATTGTAGATAAAGGCACAATTCGTGAAATAGCTACCATCAATTTTGATGGTGAACATGAAATCATCTTTTATGTTGACTCCCTCGCCGGCCTTTCAATCATAAGTGAAGCTTTAGAAGGTCTGGCTCAAGCAAAGGTGCTTTTGTTGCTTGAGATTGGAATACAGGGGGGTAGAGGAGGCATCCGTGACAATCAAGATGCCGTTATTCTCGCAAAAGAGATTGCGAAAGATTCCCGTTTATCGCTCTTAGGGGTTTCAGCCTTTGAAGGAGTTGTCCCGGGTGGCGGACGGTCGGATGATGGATTACTAAAGGTTGCTGAGTTTTGCAAGAAAATAGTTGAGGCTGCGGAATTAGTAGCACCTTTTGTTAATCAAGAAAAGATTATTCTGACCGCTGGAGGAAGCAATTATTTTGATATTGTTTCTCGAGAATTTGCAAAGTACAGCAAACCTTTTCACATGGTTTTGCGCAGTGGGGGGTACATAACCCATGACCATGGAGCTTATTTCAATAATTATCCCTTCCTCGGGCTTCCCGCTACGCAACAACTTTTACCAACAATTGAAGTCTGGGCACAGGTTTTAACATGCCCAGAGCCAGGAGTTGCAATCTTAAATCTCGGAAAAAGAGATGCTGGCATTGATACCGATAATCCATTTCCCTTGAAGAGATTCCACAGAGAGTTATTGCCGATTGAAGGCAGGATTGATCATCTCAACGATCAACATGGGTATCTCTATTTTTCGCCAAACCAACAGATTGCGGTGGGGGACTTAGTGAGCCTTGGAATCTCTCATCCTTGTACGACCTTCGATAAATGGAGACTATTCGCTTTAGTCGATGACAATTATGAGGTAGTAGACCTTATTCACACTTTTTTCTAGAGAAAATAACAAGAAACAAGAAAGAGGAGCCATGAGTTCAGATTATTTCTTCGCAGAGAATGCACCTCCTCCGGGAGGCTCCTATTCACACGGTGTAGTAGCCAATGGTCTCTTATTTACCTGCGGAATGGGTCCAGTCGATCCAAGTACTGGGAAAATCGTTGCTGGTGGAATTGCTGAACAAACGCGTCAGACATTAAAGAATTTACAAGCCATACTGGCCGAGCGTGGAGCGACCCTGGATCAGGTAGTAAAAGTGACATCGCACCTGCAAGACTCTCCTCGAGATTTTGCTGCCTACGACGGCGTCTACCGTGAATTCTTCAAGGCACCATTTCCGGTTCGTACAACAGTTGGATCACAGCTGGCGAATATTTTGGTTGAGATAGATTTGGTGGTAGCCCTGTGAGCAAAATTCAAGACAAGGATCTTTCTGGAACTGTCATTATTGTGACAGGCGCAGGCCGAGGAATCGGTCGGGATATTTCTCAGCGCGCGGCAATGTCCGGTGCACGCGTTGTACTTCTAGAAGTTGATAAAGCCACACTGAGTGAAACCGTTGAGCAGATCGCCGCACTGGGCGGAGATGTTCGAGGTTATCAAGTTGATTTGGGTGTTGAGAAAGAGGTTATTTCGACCTTTGCCCAAGTGGCAAAAGATTTTGGCCGCATTGACGTTTTAGTGAATAATGCGATGACCCATGAATCAGAGGATTTACTCCACACCACTTTGTCCATGTGGGAGAGCTCTCTGAAGGTAACTTTGACAGGAAGCTTTCTTTGCATCCGCGAAGTGCTTCCCGTCATGATTGCTCAAGGCTCTGGAAATATAATTAATATTGGTACAGTCAATGCAAAGGTGATGCTGGGTAGTGATGCCTATAGCATTGCAAAGGCGGGCCTACATGCCATGACGCGCACCGTTGCGGTGCGCTATGGCCCTGCTGGAATACGGTGCAACACGGTTGTTCCTGGAACTATCGCCACAGATGCTTGGCAATCACGGGTGGATCGAAATCCTGAGGTTTTCGAAAATCTAAAGCCTTGGTA
>WLHG01000008.1 GCA_009702845.1 Actinomycetota bacterium | reverse complement strand
GTACTTGGTTACTTGTAGATACTTGGATATTCACGGGTACGGCACTTGCAACTTTTGGCATGAGCCGTGGTTATGTTGAGTTTTGGTTAGTGTGGGTAGCCGTTGATCTAGTGGGCGTTCCCTTTGCCTTTAGCAATGGCTATTACCCCACGGGCACTCTTTATGCCATTTATCTCCCCTTTGTTATCTGGGGATTCATCTCATGGCTACGCATCTCTAAAGTCGAAGCAAATGGTCAACGTGTGGTTATAGCTTCATAGTAAAGTAACCACCATGAAATCCTTTGATGCTCTCTGGATCGAGCTTGCAGCCACATTGGCAACTCGCCCAGAGGGTTCTGGGACCGTAGCTGCCGTTGATGCCGGAGTTCATAGCATCGGTAAGAAAATCTTGGAGGAGGCGGGGGAAGTCTGGTTAGCGGCAGAACATGAATCAGATGATGCGCTAGCCGAAGAGATAAGCCAACTGATTTATCATCTCCAGACCATGATGCTTGCCCGTGGCTTGACCCCTGATGACATTTACAAATACCTTTAAGAGAATCGAGTAAGCATGTTGCGTATTGCCGTACCAAATAAAGGCTCACTTGCCGATGCTTCGATTGCAATCTTAAAAGAGGCTGGATATAGCCAGCGCACTGATAGTCGTGATTTAATTTTAGTTGATAGTGAAAATAACGTTGAGTTTTACTATTTACGCCCTCGTGATATTGCAATCTATGTCGGCTCGGGTGAGTTAGAGGCAGGAATCACGGGAAGAGATCTATTAATCGACTCCTCGGCCAAGGCAACTGAGCTTTTAGCCTTGGATTTCGGAGGCTCTACCTTTCGATTCGCTGGCCCAATTGATCGGGAGTGGGTTCTGAGTGATATATCCGGCAAGCGTGTTGCAACTGCTTATCCTGGTTTAGTCAGCGACTACCTATCATCACGCTCGATTACGGCAGATGTGGTTCGACTAGATGGAGCGGTAGAGAGCAGTGTTCGATTAGGTGTTGCCGATGTTATCGCCGATGTTGTGAGTACAGGTAATACGTTGCGTCAGGCCGGGCTAAAAATATTTGGTGATGCGATATTAACAAGTGAGGCGATCGTTATTTCGCGCACGGGCTTTGATATTCCAGCTGAGTTAGAGGTCCTTATCCGCCGTTTGCAGGGTGTAGTGACAGCCCGCAGATACGTTTTACTTGATTACGATATTCCTAAAATTAAGGTAGAGGCGGCGTGTGCAATCACACCCGGCTTAGAATCTCCTACGATCTCGCCCTTACAAAAAGCTGATTGGGTTGCAGTTCGTGCGATGGTCTTACGCAAAGATACAAACCGTGTCATGGATGAGCTCTGGAATGTAGGAGCTCGAGGGATATTAGTAACTGATATTCACGCCTGCAGATTATAGATTTTTAATCCTCTTCAACGGCCTCACGTGGTATTCCTAGTAGGTAAAGGGCCGAATCAAGATATGGGCCGCTGAGACTGCTATCTGCTGCAGCCTTAACCGCGGGTTTGGCATTGAAGGCGATACCAAGGCCAGCAGCTGCGATCATGTCCAAATCATTTGCGCCATCTCCGATTGCCACGGTCTGATCCATTGAGATTGTTTCAATCGCAGCGAAATCACGGAGCGCTTGGGCCTTTGCAGCGCGATCAATGATTGGCCCGACAAGGCCCCCAGTGAGGATTCCGTTGTCTATCTCAAGTCGGTTTGCACGAAAATGAACAATTCCAAGTTCTGCTATTAAAGGCGCGATTACATCGACAAAACCACCAGAGACTATCGAGATGCTATGACCTAAACGCTGCAATGTACGTATCAAGGTTCGTGCACCTGGCGTTAAGACGATCTCACTTTGAACCTCTGCCAATGCTGATTCAGGCAGGCCTTTGAGTAGTGCAACCCTTGCCCGCAGTGAACTTTCGAAATCTAACTCTCCGCGCATCGCAGATTCGGTTATCTCTCTTACTTGCGCACCTACTCCCGCTTTCGCGGCGAGCAGTTCTATTACCTCTTGTTTTATCAAAGTTGAATCGACATCAAGCTGCACAAGTTTCTTAGCAAAACGCATATGACCGCCAGTTTGAACTGAAATATCCACTCTATGTAGTGCCGCCACAGGAGCAAGGGCCGCTGCGACTATCTCTTGAGGAGCGCCTGAAACCACCAGCTCAATTGCCGTAACAGGAGTTGAGGCGGTTCGAGTAATGCGTTCAATGTTGGCACCTGTCGCACTGATAGCTCCAGCAATCTGCGCGATAGCTACCGGCAGAAGCTTTGAGCCGAATAAAACGACATGCAGTAATCCTTTTTTAGATGCAATGCTAGAACTACTAGTGGTTGCAAAAAGTGTTGCAATATCTACATCCATTTGTGATGCGCATTCCATCAAATCGCTCTCGATGGCTTTTTCATGGGCGGGGCTGAGGGCGATAAGAACGGTCAAAATCAAGCGGTTGCTTATGATCACCTGCTCGATATCTAAAATTGAAATTGAGAATGGGGCCAGCGTGCTAAAAAGCGCTTCGGTGATTCCTGGCCTGTCGACTCCGCTTAGGAGAATTAGACCCGTGAACTGCTCATTTTCGTTTTCTGTTGCCATAATGAGGAGAAGGTTATCGCGAATCACGCTGCGCCAAAGCAGATAATGGCCTCGCTTTACCCCTTTACGCAGTATCTTTTTGCCCTATGGGGAGTTCATCGGTTTTAGAAATCACGGGTGTCTCTGTCCGTCGCGAAGAGAAGATTATTCTTGGACCAATTGATTTCTCGGTTAATGCGGGGGAGCGTTGGGTAATTCTTGGTCCCAATGGTGCGGGTAAATCTACACTTCTACAAATCCTCTCTACGAGAATTCACCCAACAACAGGCACCGTAAAGATTCTAGATAAAACCATGGGCCGTGTAGATCTCTTTGAACTGCGCACTCGAATTGGTATTTGTGGGGCATTAAATGCCGAAGATATTCCGTGGGATGAGCTTGTAAGAGATGTAGTTTTGACGGCCGCCTATGCCGTTCTTGGTCGTTGGAATGAAGTTTATGATTTATGGGATGAGTCTCGTGCGATTGCACTGCTTACGGTTTTTGGAGTGAGAGAGTTTGCAGATCGTCGCTATGGGACATTAAGTGAGGGAGAGCGCAAGCGTGTCCAAATTGCGCGAGCTCTAATGACTGATCCAGAGCTTCTCTTGTTGGATGAGCCTGCCGCCGGACTAGATGTTGGAGGCCGTGAGGATCTGCTTCGCAGATTTGCTGAATTCTCTAATGATCCGAGTGCTCCAGCAACCGTTCTTGTTACACACCACATAGAAGAGATTCCTTTAGGGACTACGCACGCACTATTGCTTAAAGATGGAGCCATAGCTGTTTCAGGGCCAGTCTTTGATGTAATTACCAGCGAGCACATATCCGCGATTTTCCAAACACCGATTGAAGTCACGAGCACAGCAGGTAGATTTTCAGCTCGCGCTAAGGCGTAGCGTGAGTCTGTTTGACCAGTTACATCCAGATTGGCAAAGTGCGCTCGAGCCTTTTCGCCCAAATCTCTTAAGCATTGATCGTGCCTTAGAAGGCGAAGTTATTGCTCCGGAGTATAAGAATGTGATGAGAGCGCTCACGACTCCTATTGACTCCATTCGTGTCGCAATTATTGGCCAAGATCCATATCCAACTCCAGGGTTTGCTCATGGCTTTGCTTTCTCGGTCTCACGGGAGATTGTGAAGTTGCCCGCTTCTCTCAAGAATGTTTTTAAGGAGTTAGAGAGCGATTGCGGAGTTGCTATGCCGATTAACGGAGATCTCTCACATTGGTCAGAGCAAGGAGTATTGCTTCTCAATCGGATATTAACGACACGTGCCGGTCATTCTTTGGCCCACGTTGATATTGGATGGCAAGAGATTACTGATGAGGTTGCACGTCAGCTTGGTCAGCGGTCGGTAGTTGCGCTCTTATGGGGTAAATCGGCGCAAGAGCTTGCGCATTACTTCCCAGCAGAGCTAGTGATTACTTCTGCCCACCCAAGCCCTCTTTCGGCTTATCGCGGTTTTTTTGGCTCCAAACCCTTCTCTGCTGTTAATAGTATCTTGCTAAGCAAAGGGCAACAGGAGATTAAATGGTAAAAGATAAAGCCCCGCAGAAATATCCGCGGGGCTTTATCTTGAGATTTCTTAGATACTAACCAATCCAAGAATTAATTGGAGAGGACAAGAAATAGATCATAAACAGACCTGAAACAAGTAGCATCAAAGGATGAACTTCTTTGCCGCGACCCTGAACTAAACGGATTACAACGTGTGTAATAAATCCAGCTCCAATACCTACTGAGATGTTGTAGGTGAATGGCATCAAGATTATTGTTAGGAAGGCTGGGATTCCAATTCCTAGATCGTCCCAATCAATTTTCTTGATCTGTGTCATCATAAGGAATCCGACAATAATCAAGGCTGGAGTAGCAGCTTCATAAGGGATTACAGCTACTAATGGCGCGAGGAAAGTTGTGAGGAGGAACATAACTCCAGTAACAACTGAGGCAAGACCAGTACGTGCGCCTTCACCAACACCTGCAGCCGATTCTATGTAACTAGTATTTGAAGAAATTCCTGCAGCACCGCCTGCAGCGGCCGCTATGGAATCCACCAAAAGAATCTTTTGGATGTTATCAACATTGCCTTCTTTATCTGCGAGTCCAGCTTCGTGTCCGATTGCAGTAACTGTTCCTACTGTGTCAAAGAAGTCAGACAATAACAATGTAAAGAGCAACAAGATTGCCGCAATAAGTGAGACATTATCCAATGTAAATGCGCCGAAGAGATCGAACTGTCCTGTGAAATCGAATTCAGGAACAGCAATAATATCCGTTGGCACTGATGGAATGTTGAGTCCCCAACCACCGTCTACGATTGTCGGTGGATTTCCTGGCGTAAAGCCTGGGGCAATCTTGTAGAGCTTCTGAATAATGATGGCGGCAACAGTTGCACCGACGATACCGATGAGGATTGCCCCTTTGACTTTTCGAACCATCAATCCGATGATCAAAAGCGTTCCAAAGACGAAGACAACTGTGGGCCAACCAACTAGATTTCCATTAACACCAAGACCCACTGGAACTGGACCACCAGCGGTGCGACGAACAAAGCCAGCATCTACCAAGCCAATAAGGGCGATAAATAGACCAATTCCTACGGAGATTGCTATTTTAATCTGGGGTGGAACGGCCTTAAAGACTGCGACTCGGAAGCCAGTCAACACTAGAACCAAAATAATAAGACCTTCAAGAACGACAAGGCCCATCGCTGCAGCCCATGTCATCTTTGAGGCTATGCCGACTGCAACAAAAGTATTAAGACCAAGTCCAGTTGCAAGTGCAAGCGGATAATTAGCAACCGAACCCATAAGAATAGTTAATACACCTGCTACTAGTGCTGTTGTCGCTGCAACCATGGCCGGTGCAGGCTGCGCGCCGCCAAAGAGGAACTGACCGTTTTTATCTGGCGAGTAAGCCAAGATAATTGGGTTAAGGGCAACGATGTAAGCCATGGTGAAGAAGGTAACAAGACCACCTCTGACCTCTTGGGCGATCGAAGAACCACGTTCTGAGATTTTAAAATATGAATCCAGCATAATTGCAGCCTCTCTAATTTTGATAACGGGGGTGTTTAGGACCCCGTGTGCGATGAAGCGACCAGCACAACGGTCGGGGGATAGCATGAGGCTATCGGCTACTTCTCAGTAAGACGGGCTACGACACCAAGGGCTACGGCGATAGATTGACCAATAAGAACGGCAAATAGAAGCGTTCCAAGGCCGACATTTCCGCCTAGGAGGGCGCCGAGGGCTACAACGGTGAGCTCTATCGCTAAGCGAACTCGTCCGACGCGGACCCCAGAGCGCTGATGAATTGCCGTCATTAAGCCATCACGAGGACCAGATCCGAGGCCACACGTGATATATAAACTCGTCGCGACTCCCACCATTGCGATGCCAAGAAGTGCGAAAACTACTCCCCATATGAAACTGCTCTGTAAGGGAATAATTGATGTTCCGAGTTGAATCGCGATCGCGATGATGATCAAATTTGAGAGAGTTCCAAAGCCTGGCTTTTCGCGTAGAGGAATCCATGCAAGAAGCACAACCGCGCTGATTGCAAAAGTGGACCAACCCATTGAGATATTTAGATTGACAGAAATGCCTTGTGCCAGCACAGACCAGGGGCCATTACCAATATTGCTCTGGATAACGAATGCATCCCCGATTCCAAAAATGAAGAGGCCCAAAAACAATATTACGATTCTAAGAAAATTAAGATCCCATCGACCTGTTGCTGTCCAAGGAGTGTGCGGAACCGATCTATGAGGGCGCAAGAACTCGGCGAAAGCATTTACTGACACCATGAGAGCCTAGTCCATGTTGCGCCTTTAATCGATAATGCGTAACCTGCAGGAATGTTTCCAGGTATTGGCACTGTCATTAATGTTGTTGCAATCATTTGCGGGGGCTCCATCGGCGTGCTTGTTGGTAATCGATTAAGTATAAAAACCCGGACGTTGACCACTGATGTGCTGGGGCTCGTTACATTACTTGGCGCAGCATCGGCTCTAATGCCCATGTGGTCATCGCAATTTCGATCGGCGTTTCCAAGCGGTTGGCCATTACTAGTTGTTTTGGGATCACTATTGATCGGCGGATTGATCGGAAGTGCGTTGAAAGTAGATGAGAAGTTGGATTCTCTTGGGGAAAATCTACGCAAGAAATTCAAAGTCTCTGAAAATGGAACCTTCGTTGAGGGTTTCGTTTCTGCCGCATTACTGTTTGCAATTGGGCCGCTTGCCATATTGGGCTCTATTAGCGATGGTATGTCGACTGGTATTGATCAACTCTTGTTGAAGAGCACATTGGACTTCTTTGCCGCCATGGCCTTTGCCTCATCACTTGGTTGGGGGGTTGCAGTTGCTGCAATTCCAGTAGCAATCTACCAAGGAGCCTGGACAGTCATCGGTCTGTTTCTAGGTACGGTTTTAACCACCTATCAAATCGATGCAATGACAGTTGTCGGGGGAGTGATGCTAATTACGATCGGCTTAAGTTTACTCAATATTAAGAAGGTCTCCGTCGGCAATCTTCTTCCCGCTTTAGCTGTCGCTCCGTTATTTGCTTTCGCAATTCATAGTTTTCTATAACAACTAAAAGGTAGAAGCATCGATCACGAATCGATATTTAACATCACTTGCAACTGTTCGCGCATAGGCAGTGTCGGCGTAGCTGGCCCGGATAATCTCCACATCACTTACTATCGAATGTTCTCCACAGAAATTGAGCATCTCTTGTATCTCAGGAATTCCGCCGATCATTGACCCGGCGATTCGACGACGCCCATCAAGAAGCGAACCGACATTAACGGTGTACGGCTTTCCTGGTAGACCTATAACGACCAATGTGCCATCTAAGGTGAGTAAATCTAGATAGAGATTTATATCAAGATCGGCGCTGACAGTATTTAGTATTAAATCGAATTTCTTGTGCAAAGGCGTGAGAGCGGCTGGGTCTCGTGTCACAACAAAGTGATCTGCTCCCATAGCCTTTGCATCGATCTCTTTAGCAGGGGAGTGGGAGAAGACGGTAACCTCTGCCCCCATTGCGTGGGCAAACTTAACTCCCATGTGCCCCAATCCTCCAAGACCCATGACACCTACCTGCATGCCAGCACGCGCACCCCATTTTTTCAATGGCGAGTACAGAGTAATTCCTGCACACAAAAGCGGAGCGACACCTGCTAATGAAAGGTTTGATGGAATATGGACGGCATAGTCCTCGTTGATCACGAAATTATTGGAATAACCACCGTATGCGACCGTCTTACCATCGCGCTCCAAGGTGTTATATGTGCCGGTCATTCCATTGACACAATACTGCTGAAGCCCTGACAAACAACTTGGGCATGTTCGACATGAATCAATAAATACGCCAACTCCGATTAAATCCCCAACGGCAAACTTAGTAACAGAGTTTCCGATTGCTCTTACAACACCTGCAATTTCATGACCCGGCACCATTGGAAATATGGCCGGTCCCCACTCTTCTCGAACCTGGTGAATATCGGAGTGACATATACCGGCGTAGGAGATATCTAGAGCTACATCGTGGCTGCCTAAGTCACGACGATCAAAGGTAAATGGTGTTAACTGTGCTCCCGCGCTTAATGCAGCTAGTCCTTGAGATTTCACGTGATTACTCCTTAAATGGAAGAGGTTGCGAGGATACGTGAGCGGCCCTGGAAGCGCGCGCTGTAACTTGGCGCATGTGATGACGACGACAAAGAACCTCATATGCGATTTCTGCGCCCGGTATTACATCGCCAACAACGACCTGCTCGCCCGTAACAACCATTACACCACCCGATGTACGGGCATTGTGTGTTGCACGTGAACCGCACCAGCACAGCGCTTCGACCTGCAAAGCGTGAACGCGATCTGCCAGCTCAATCAATCGTGCAGATCCTGGAAAGAGCAAGGTTTGAAAATCCGTCAGAATTCCAAATGCAAACACGTCGATGCCCAGTCCATCAACGATTTTAGCTAATTGTTCGATTTGGGCACGCTCATAGAACTGAGCCTCATCGCAAACGATGTAATCAATGCGATCACCTGCCGATAAATGGTCTACGACATGCTTATGTAGATCCATGCCAGGGATAACTTCAATGGCGGGAGAGGAGAGTCCTAAACGCGATGAGATGACACCACTTCCGGCGCGATCTTTGTTTGTGAATATCACACCGCTTCGACCACGACTGTGATGATTATGTGCCGTCTGCAGGGCAAGCGTCGACTTGCCGCTATCCATAGTCCCGCAGTAATAGATTAACTCAGCCATGCAAACTATCTTGCCATAACTTTAGTCAAAGAGACCCTTGGCATTTAAAGCCCGCTCAAGCTGCGGCAATAAATGAAGTGCCATCGCAACGGATATATGGGATGCATCACGATATGCAACTATTGAGTCGATGATGGCGGGGCAGTAAGAGGTACAAAGCCATGGAGTTGGGTCGATGACTTCAAAACCTTTTACGACGCTAACGATCGACTTCTCGGATAGATCGCACTGGCTCGAGTTTCGTGAGGCTAGACATGAAGGTATATCTCGCGAGGGATGAGGAGTGTCGCTGATATAAATTAGATGAGGGCTCGATCCTTTGAGCGAACTCAGAAGTTTTCTTTGACCCTCGCTCCACCATTTGGCACGATCATTATTGCCGGCACGAGGTGTGTAGTACTGGAAACTACTCACGAATACCGTGGCTGGACGGATGTCTTTAATTCGAGCAATCGAATTTTCTCTCCATTTTTCACAGTGAGCGTTCTTAAAAGCGCCTTGATCTGGACGGGGTGAGTCAACTGATGGACAGGCGGACTTAGTGAAAGAGATCAATTTGAAGGATTTCTTGATTGCCAGTTTTTCAAGAGTTGGGAACCACTGAGCTGCATGTGAATCGCCATAAAGGACGATTGTCACTGAAGAACTCTTATCACCGTAAGTGCAGTAGCCCGATTTCGTTTCACCATAATTTACATGACAGCCATCGCCATACACCGCTGGTTTTGACATAACTTGGGTCAAATCAAAGCTGTATGGGTGATCGCCCTTAGTTGCGATGACCGATGTCGCGGAAGTTGAAATGAGAATTCCAATCACAAGTGAGGCGACGGTGGTACTCAAGGCAGCCCTGTAAAGTTTCTTTGGTGCAATCTTTACATGGCGAAGGGGTTCTTCTATAAATCTATTTGTAAGATGTGCCAAAACAACAGTCAGCCCGATGCAGGCAAAACGTTCGAGCACGTGTAAAGGTCGACCGAGTGCACTGCTCGGTATAACAAGAGCTGGCCAGTGCCATAAGTAAAGAGGATACGAAATCTTTCCGAGCCACTGAGAAATACGGTTATTTGAGAGATGATTAAAGACTGGTGGCCACTTCGAAATACTGGCAATCAATATTGCAGTACCTACAACTGGAAGTAATGCATTAATGCCGGGGAAGGCGGTGTTGTCGTTAAAGTTAAAGGATGCGACAAGGATTGCTGATAGACCAAGCCACGGTAAGAGTCGGTGTTTAAATGCATTAACTGGGATGAATAGAAGCAGCGCACCTATCCCCAGTTCCCATGCGCGTGTTGGTAATGAATAGAAGGCCCATATTGGGGAAGTCTGAGTTTGGTAAATCGAGAGAATAAGAGAGAGGGTTGTTATGACTGAAATACCCAATAACACTGCCCGTTTTCCCAATCGAGCCAAGAGAATCATTAGTATCGGCCAAATTAAGTAGAACTGCTCTTCAACTGCGAGTGACCAATAGTGAATAAATGGGGAAGGGGTTGCATTCAGATTCTGGTAATCATTCTCCCACCAGGCAAATAAGTAGTTAGAAATATATGCAGCAGCTGCAAAGAGATCTCTACCAAGAACATCTCGTGTGATTGCTGGCAACACAAACCATCCGACGAAAGCGGTAGTAAATAGTACGAAGACCGATGTTGGCAACAAACGTTTTATACGGCGCTGATAGAAAGCTGCGAGATTGAGATGGCCGGTACTTTCTATTTCGCGCAGAATTAGACCAGTTATTAAGTAGCCAGAAATAACATAAAAAATATCAACGCCGATGAATCCACCAGGAACTAAACGTGCGTGAAAGAAAGTTACTACGATTGCCGCGAAAGCGCGCAACCCTTGAATCTGGAGTACACGCATTTTTATGTAAGTATCAGAGTAGTGATATCAATGCCAGGGAATTTGCTTTTAACATTTTCTCTTCCTGGAAGATCTGCAATTTCGATGAGAGCAAGAACATGGGCGACTGTGCCGCCACTGCGATGGATCAAATCAATAGCGGCACAAATCGTTCCGCCCGTGGCTAGCACATCATCGATGAGCAGAACCTTGGATCCTTCTGCTATCGCATCGGTATGAATTTCGAGAACGTCGCTGCCATACTCGAGGCCATAACTTTGCGAAATAACAGTATGTGGAAGCTTTCCAGCTTTACGGATAGGGATAAATCCAGAGCCAAGAGAATGGGCAACCGCTGAGGCAAAAATGAAGCCCCGTGCTTCGATACCTGCAATCAATGTTGGCGCGTTTGCAAAGGTGGCAAAATGATTTGTGACCGCTGTAAAGGCTTCTCCATTTGCAAGGAGTGGAGTGATGTCCTGGAACCGAATACCAGGTTTGGGGTAATCAGGGATTTCACGGATGAGCGAAAGGGCTTCATCTATCTGCATGTGTCCGAGAGGAGACTTGAACTCCCAATCCCTTGCGGGAACTAGCACCTCAAGCTAGCGCGTCTGCCAATTCCGCCACCCGGACTGAGTGAAGGGTAAGGATAGCAATTCGATGAGAGAATGGCGAAATGACCACTAATGCCCATCTTGAAGGCGAAGTGATCCAAATATGCCAAGAGCTCATCCGCATCCCTAGCGTTAATTTTGGTGAGGGTAAGGGAAACGAGCAAGAGGTTGCAGATTACGTTGTCGCCTCTCTAGCCGAGGTTGGAATTGCGTCAACGATTTATGAATCAGCTCCTGGTCGATGCAATGTCATTGCGAGAATTAATGGTCGTGACTCCGCTCGGCCAGGGTTGGTAGTTCATGGACATTTAGATGTTGTACCGGTGAATGCAGATGACTGGAGCGTTGATCCCTTTTGTGGTGACATTATCGACGGCATGATTTGGGGCCGTGGCGCTGTAGATATGAAAGGCATGGACGCCATGATTCTTGCGATCGTTCGCAAGTGGGGTCGAAATGGTTACGTTCCACCACGCGATATTGTTGTAGCATTTTTTGCCGATGAAGAAGCCGGAAGTATTTTTGGATCCCGCTGGATGGTCGACAATCACCCAGAGTTATTCGCTGGATGTAATCAAGCAATATCCGAAGTAGGTGGCTTTTCAGTTACTTTGAAGAACGGAAAACGCTTGTACCCAGTGCAATCGGCGGAAAAGGGGTATCACTGGATGCGATTAACTGCCACGGGTCTAGCTGGACATGGATTGATGATCAATGAAGAAAACGCTGTTAGCGCCGTAGCCGAAGCCGTGACAAAGATCGCCGCCCATCAATGGCCTCAAAAATATACGCGAACAGTTAAAGAGTTCTTTACAACCGTAGCCAAAGTTGCGCAAAAACCCATCGACATGAAAGATTTTCGCCCACTCTTAAATGAGTTGGGATCGGCTTCTCGAATGATGAGAGCGACGTTGCAACACACAGCTAATCCAACAATGCTAGAAGCGGGTTACAAAGCAAATGTGATCCCTCAATCGGCATCTGCCGTCATCGATGGACGCTTTCTGCCGGGTTTTGAAAATGAGTTTGAAGAAACCCTGGCCAATATCGTGGGGCCTAATATAGAGATAACGACAATCGCCAAGGGAGAAGGTCTTGAATTTCCTTTTGACGGGGCAATTTCGGCAGCTATGAATAAGGCCTTGTTAATGGGCGATCCCGATGGAACTCCAGTTCCATTTCTTATGGGTGGCTTCACAGACAATAAGTCCCTCGCAAAGCTAGGAATTGAAGGTTATGGATTTGCCCCATTGCTCTTGCCGCCTGATTTAGATTTTATGTCACTCTTTCACGGCGTCGATGAAAGAGTTCCCGTGGATGGATTAATTTTCGGAGTAAAAGTCTTAGAGAGTTTTCTTGAGAACTGCTAAAAGCAGCAATTTGATGAGAGGATAGCGAAATGACGACTAGAAGCCTTATTGAAAACGAAGCCATCCAGATATGCCAGGATTTAATCAGAATCCCCAGCGTTAACTTCGGCGACGGTAAGGGTGATGAGAGAGCGGTCGCACAATACGTAGTGAAATCTCTTGCCGAGGCAGGAATTGAATCGACAGTCTACGAATCGGCACCAGGTCGCTGCAATGTAATGGCGAGAATTAAAGGATCGGATTCGACTAGACCGGGATTAGTTGTGCATGGGCATATAGATGTTGTACCGGCAAATGCCGCTGATTGGAGCGTTGATCCCTTCTGCGGCGACATTATCGACGGCATGATTTGGGGCCGTGGCGCGGTAGATATGAAGAACATGGATGCGATGATTTTGGCAACGGTCAGACAATGGTCTCGAGATGGCTATATTCCACCGCGCGACATTGTCCTAGCTTTTTTTGCCGACGAAGAGGCGGGAAGTATTTACGGATCACACTGGTTGGTTGATAACCACCCAGAGCTTTTTGCCGGTTGTACCGAAGCGATATCTGAGGTTGGCGGTTTTTCCGTCACTATCGGAAACGGTAAACGCCTCTACATGATTGAGACTGCTGAAAAAGGTATTCACTGGATGAGATTAACTGCACATGGTCGCGCAGGTCATGGCTCGCTAATGAATGATGAGAATGCTTTAACGAGATTGACCGAGGCCGTTGCAAAAATTGGTAACCATCAATGGCCTCAGCGCTATAGCACAACGGTAAAGGCGCTTTTCAAACGTGTAGCTAGTGCAGCAGGCAAGGTTTATGATGAAAAAGATCTACGCCCACTGCTTTCCGAAGTTGGCTTTGCTGCTCGCATGATTGGTGCAACGCTTCAAAATACTGCGAACCCAACTATCCTGGAGGCAGGTTATAAGGCAAATGTAATTCCCGGCTCGGCAAGTGCGGTGATTGATGGACGGTTTATCCCTGGGTTTGAAGATGAGCTGAATGAAACGATCCGCTCTCTTATCGGACCGCACATAGTCGTTGAAACTATTGCGCGCGATAAGGCGCTAGAAGTACCTTTTGAGGGCGATCTTGTAGATGCCATGTGTCATGCCATTCTTAAGGAGGATCCGGAGGCAATTCCTGTTCCGTATTTGATGAGCGGTGGAACAGATAACAAGGCATTAGCAGAGCTCGGCATCATCGGGTATGGCTTTTCACCTTTGAAGTTAGATGAAGATTTCGATTTCATGGCGATGTTCCATGGAGTTGATGAGCGTGTACCAGTTGAGGGCTTAACTTTCGGCGTCCGCGTATTGAAAGATTTTCTGGAAAACTCTTAAGCGCTTACGTCGTTGAGTGCGCTTCGAAGAATATCTGGAAGCGAAATCTCTTCACTCTTTATGACTCCACGGAGTTGAGCTCCCGTTCGCGCACCGATAATCGCGCTAGTTACTCCTGGAGCATCCCTTACCCATGCGAGAGCAACTTCAAGGGGTGAGTAGCCAAGGCCGCTAGCTGCAACTGCCACGGCCTCTACGATTCTAGAACTACGAGAATCTAAATAGGGTTCGATATGTTTAGCAAAGTGAGGCGCTGCACCGCGTGAATCGCTCGGAACTCCATTTCGATACTTACCCGTTAAAACACCACGAGCAAGTGGTGACCACGCAAGAAAACCAACGCCACAATCCTGTGCGCACTCCAGAAGTTCTATCTCTACATCTCGATTAAGAAGTGAATACTCCGATTGAATGCTGGTAATCGGTGCCTTCATTGAGTTTGACTGCTGCTTCGTCGCTGCTCGCGCTAACTGCCATCCTGCATAGTTACTGACCCCAACATAACGAGCGCGCCCGGTTGTATATGCATAGTCGAGAGCTGCCAATGTCTCATCCAGAGGAGTGTTGGAATCCCAGGCATGGATCTGCCAGATATCAACAAACTCACTTCCCAAGCGAGCTAGTGATTTATCAAGCTCGGAAATCAATGACTGGCGTGAAGCGTCGACGTTTCTTTGACCATC
>WLHG01000079.1 GCA_009702845.1 Actinomycetota bacterium | reverse complement strand
TTAGCGCCTTGTGCGATTTTAATTTGAATGTCATCGGCATTTACTAAATATTGACTCGTGACTCCGAAGCGACCTGATGCAACCTGTTTGATCGCCGAACGTTTTGAATCGCCGTTATCCATTTCAACATAACGCGATGGATCTTCTCCGCCTTCACCAGTGTTTGACTTGGCACCTAAGCGATTCATTGCGATTGCAAGAGTTTCGTGCACTTCTTGTGAGACCGAGCCATATGACATTGCGCCGGTAGAAAAGCGGGCAATGATCGCACTAGCGGGCTCAACTTCATCGATTGAAATGGCCGCTTGCTCTTTAAATGCAAATAGACCGCGCAGTGTCATCAACCGCGTGCTTTGATCATTCACGCGATTGGTGTAACGCTTGAAAATGTCGTAACGCTTTGTTCGTGTTGAGTGTTGCAAGGCAAAAACCGTTTCAGGGTCGAATAAATGTGGCTCGCCCTCTCGGCGCCATTGGTACTCGCCACCAATTGGAAGTCGTTTGGTACCCGGTACTTCTCCCCCGGGTGGATATGCAATGTTGTGACGGGCAATTGTCTCTTGGGCAATAACGTCAAGTGAGACGCCACCTAAGCGCGAGGTCGTGCCCACAAAGAATTCATCGACAACGTCGGCGCTTAGGCCGATGGCTTCAAAGACCTGCGCTCCTGTATACGAGGCGATGGTGCTGATGCCCATCTTCGACATAACTTTTAATACACCTTTACCAAGGGATTTAATTAAGTTGCGAACCGCTTTTTCAGGAGTAATGCCGGTAATAACGCCCTGCAAAACTAAATCTTCAGCACTCTCCATAGCAAGATAAGGATTAACTGCAGCTGCGCCATAGCCAATTAAAAGTGCGACGTGGTGAACTTCTCGGACATCCCCGGCCTCGACAACTAAGCCAACTTTGGTACGTGTCTTCTCACGAATTAAGTGGTGGTGCACAGCCGACGTTAATAAAAGCGATGGTATTGGTGCCTCTTCAGTGTCGCCATCTCGATCCGAGAGAACGATTATGCGAGCACCATCATTAATCGCCGCTGAGACTTCTGCCTTAATTTCATCGAGCCTTGCGCGAAGTGAATCTCCTCCATCGGCCACAAAGAAAAGTCCCCGGATAACATATGCACTTAAACCTGGGTGATCGCCATCAGCATTCACATGAATAATCTTTGCAAGTTCGTCATTGTCGATAACTGGAAATGCCAGTGAAATCTGGCGACATGAGTTAGAGCCCGGGTCAAGGAGATTGTGTTCTGGACCCATCGCAGTTCCTAAACTTGTAACTAACTCTTCGCGAATCGCATCCAGCGGTGGATTAGTAACTTGAGCGAAAAGTTGGGAGAAATAATCAAAGAGCAGACGTGGTTTATTTGAAAGTGCAGCGATAGGTGTGTCAGTTCCCATCGAACCTAAGGCCTCCATCCCGTTACGTGCCATGGGAGTAACGAGGATGCGTAACTCTTCTTCTGTATAACCAAATGCGCGCTGGCGTCGAACAACTGATGAGTGCGGGTAGATGATGTGTTCACGAGCGGGGAGTTCACTTAACTTCACCATTCCAGCGTGCAGCCAGTCTCCGTACGGCGCAGCGTTTGCCAATGAATCTTTTATCTCTTCATCTTCAATGATTCGGCCCGCCTCGATATCAACCAAGAACATCTTGCCCGGCTGCAATCGTCCTTTTCGAACGATGTCCTCAGGGGCTATGTCCAAGACACCTACTTCAGAGGCCAAGACAACTAATCCATCTTTCGTAACCCAGAAGCGCGATGGACGAAGACCATTTCGATCAAGGACTGCGCCAACTTGATGTCCATCAGTGAAAGTTACGCACGCTGGTCCATCCCATGGCTCCATCAAAGATGCATGGAAGGCATAAAAATCACGACGTAGTTCGGACATCGACGTGTGGTTTTCCCATGCTTCAGGAATCATCATTAGCATCGCATGTGGGAGTGAGCGACCACCTAGGTAGAGAAGTTCAAGGACTTCATCAAAAGATGCCGAATCACTTCCTGACATTTGGACAATTGGAAACAGGCGTTTTAGATCTCCAGGAATTAAATCACTCTGAAGTAGTGATTCGCGTGCACTCATCCAGTTGCGATTGCCCTTAACAGTATTGATCTCACCGTTGTGTGCGATGAAGCGATATGGGTGAGCCAATGGCCATGAAGGAAATGTATTAGTAGAAAAACGGGAGTGAACTAGAGCTAGTGGGGAAACAACGCGCTCATCACTTAGATCTGGGAAAAACTCTTCCAGCTGGCCAGTTGTAAGCATCCCCTTATAGACAATAGTCTGGGCAGAAAGTGATGGAAAATAAAGTGGGAGTGTGTGCTCTGCCCGCTTTCTTAGGCAAAATGCCATGCGCTCAAGTACGAGCCCATCTTCGTTCTTTAACCCACTAAGAAATAACTGCCGAAAATCTGGCATAACAGAGAGTGCGGTCTTGCCGAGTGAAGCTGGGTTAATTGGTAAATCACGCCATCCAATAACCGTCAAGCCCTCCTCGGCTGCTAGGCGGGCAATCTCGACATGTACATCAACGCCTTTTTCTACGAAGGCGATGCCCGTTGCATATGTTCCCGCTGCTGGTAAATCAAAATCAGTTACTTCTTGAAAGAACTGGTCAGGAATTCGAATAAGAATTCCTGCACCATCACCGCTATCTGGTTCAGCACCCGATGCACCGCGGTGTTCGAGGTTGCGCAAAGCGGTGAGAGCTTTCTCTACAATTTCGTGGGTTGCAACCTTCTTTAATGTCGCCACCATCGCAACGCCGCATGCATCATGTTCTTGGGCAGGGTTATAGAGCCCCTGTGCATGTGGATAATTGGAAGGCAAGGCCATGGCGATTGAGCTCCGATTGTCGAATTTTTTCGGGACAACCTTGGCCCAGGTACTACTTGCTATTGCGGTGCAAAGAGTAGCAACAAAAACCGCTCTTACTAGAGGTTAAATGCCTGCGACTTGAGCTATCTGGCCGATTCCCGCCGTAATAAGCATACCTAGGCAGCCTCCGATGATTACTCGAAGCGTCGTACCAACGACTTTGGCTCCAGCAGTTCGTGCACTGACAATCCCCGTCAGCACGAGGCCTGCGATAGTAAATCCAACGATGCTCCACGCCTTGGCCCCCATGGTTGGAGCAAAGGCCCCAGCAAATGGAATGAGTCCGCCGGCAGTAAATGAGATTGCAGATGCAATCGCAGCTTGAACTGGGCGGGCCTTAGTGTGTGGATGTTGACCAAGTTCATCGCGTAAGTGGGCTGCAAGTGGATCCTTTGCATGCATTGCAGTGGCAACTTCCATTGCCAGCTCTGGAGTTAATCCACGATTGATATAGATGTCTTGCAGCTCTAGTAACTCACCCGCTGGATCGGTTGCAAGATGTTCTATTTCTAGAATCCGATCAGACTCTTCAACATCATTTTGTGATCGAACCGAAACATATTCACCAACAGCCATCGACATCGCACCGGCGGTAATTCCTGCAAGTCCAGCGGTTACAAGAAAATCATTCTTGCCAGCTGCTACAACACCGATCATTAGCGAGGCAGTTGAAACTAGGCCATCATTTGCACCTAGAACCGCTGCGCGAAGCCAGCCAGCACGGTGAGTACGGTGTTGCATATTTCGTTCACGTACAGCTCTTAGTGGCATGGCAAATAGCCTACCCGAGAACCCCGCCAGTAGCTTTACCCAATCGCCGATACATAATGAGTGCCCCAGTTGCGACCAAAATCCCAACCCATACATTTAACCGTAGGCCGAAGATGTGATGTGCCTCATCGATTCGAATCGATTCAATAGCAACACGTCCAAGACAGTACCCAAATATGTACAGAGCGAAAACCTGTCCCGCGCGAAGCCTCTTGCCGAAAATAATTAACAGAATAGCCAGGGCCGTGCTCCACAGCGCCTCATATAAAAATGTAGGGTGAAAAGTTGCAAACCCGCTGTAGCCATTCGGGCGATTAATGAGTGGAACCGACAATGCCCAAGGAGCATCTAGAGGCCGCCCAAATAGTTCGATGTTAAACCAGTTTCCAAAACGCCCAACTGCTTGAGCGAAAAGAACTCCAGGAGCTAAGGCATCCATGAATAGCGAAAATGGTGGAAGTTGAACTCTTGTTGCTAGTTGACGATATCTAAACCAAGCTGCAAAAGTACCGAGCGAGATTGCGCCCCAGATTCCTAATCCGCCCTCCCATATTTTGAAAGCATCTAAAGGATGACCTACGCTGCCAAAGTAGGCGTCGGGTGAGGAAATAACGTGATAGATGCGGCCACCAATTATTCCAAACGGTACGGCGACAATTGCTACCTCTGAAACGATTGATGCGCCATTGGGTGCTGCGGCCTTAAATCGTTTATCGCCTAACCAAATGGCAATGGCGATGCCAGAGATTATGCATAGAGCGTACATATGTATAGTAAGAGGCCCGATTTCCAGAGCCGAAAGCGTTGGCGATGGAATCGAACGGAGCAAGTTTTAGCCAGCCTCTACTGCGAGTCGGAACTCCGCAGGATCAAAGCCGTTGGATTTGCGTTCCCACAGTTTGTCATTAATAAAAACCGTTGGAGTGCCTGTCACTTTAAATGAAGGCATTGAATCCAATTGAGCTTTTACTACATCGGCCTTTGAGCCATTGGAAACGCAGTCTGTAAAGCTCTTACTCTTGAGTCCAATGTAATCACCGATCTTTATCAAGTTCTCGTTCGTAAAGAAACCCGAATTCTCTAAGGCTGGTTGAACAATATAAAGAGCATTATGGTAATCGAGATAGTGGCCCTCATCAGCAGAGCACATCAGTGCATTTGCAGCGCGGACGGATTCATCCCCTAGAAATGAAAGGGCGTGATAAACAACTGTCGCCTTTTTAGTTCGCACTAACTCATCAATGTACTGTCCATTTGCCTCTTCAAAAGTTCGGCAAATAGGACATTGAGGATCTTCCCAGAGATCAATTTTAACCGGTCCTCCAGGATTTAGCACTAAACCTGATCCCTGTGTGGTATCGATTGCCCCACTCACCTTTTCGCCAAGTGTGTAATCCTTGAGTGCGGCAAAGGATTCGTTGGCTTTAGTCGAGGAGCTCATCATAGAAAAAACGACGCCTGTTACAACAACAAGTGCAACCATTCCAATTACTAACCACCGTGTGAAATTGTCTCCACCGTTCTTCGCCTTTGCCTGCTTGGACATTTAGATCTCCTCATGTGCTGTGGTCGGTTTTTCAACTGATAGTAATCCGTAAGGGAAAAAGTATAGATAGAGCGCAATTAATGCCAATCCTGAATCACGGGCAATCTCCAGGGCATACTTCCTATGAACTTCGGCCGCCTTTGATGGATCAATAGCCCCACCACCGCCAAAACAACCGCAATCGATAAGCATCCCACGCGCCCATACGCTGATAATTGCGGCAATAAATAGGAGCATGATGCCGCCGGCAATGACTGCAGCCAT
>WLHG01000078.1 GCA_009702845.1 Actinomycetota bacterium | reverse complement strand
GGGTAACCTAGGGCCTTCGATAACTGATGAAGGAGTAAGACCATGGCAAGTAAGAGCGCGGACGTACGTCCAAAGATCACCATGGCCTGCGTCGATTGCAAAGAGCGCAACTACATCACTAAGAAGAACCGCCGCAACGACCCAGACCGTATGGAGCTCAAGAAGTTCTGTCCACGTTGCAAGCTTTCAACTCTTCACCGCGAAACCCGCTAATGATCAATCCCGATTCGGTCGGGCGCACTTTTGCTGGTGCAGATTTAGTAACCGTAACGCAATCTGAAATTGATGCCTTTACTGCCGTCATTGGCGAAAGTGACACAAGCGTTGCACCCCCAACTTTTTCAATCCGCATCTCACTTTCGCAATATGAATCAATTTTGACGAAACCTGAAATCGGCGTCGATTGGACGCGACTAGTGCACGGGGATCAAAAGTTTGAAATATATCGCCCGGTCGTAGCTGGAGATGTTTTTAAATGCTCGGCCACTATTGAAACGCTACGTTCGGTCGCAGGCAACGAAATTATCTCCGTGCGCTCTGACTTACACAATGGCTCCGAGCTAGTCGTTTCATCATGGTCGACTTTGGTGGTGCGCGGATGATCACAGTCGGAACAGCATTGCCAACGAAGGTTTTCTATCTTGATCGCGCATTACTCAAGGCATATGCAGATGTAAGTGGCGACCAAAACCCAATTCATCAGAATGAAGAGTTCGCTTTATCGGTCGGGCTCCCAAATGTGATTGCCCACGGAATGTTAACCATGGCACTTGTCGGAACATTCATCTCTGAGTGGGCCGGCGGAAGTACTCACGTTAAAGAGTTCTCGGCTCGCTTTATTAAGCCAGTGATTGTGCCTGCCGATGAAAAAGTTGATTTAACCGTAACCGCCACGGTTACTGAGGTAGATGGAAATCGCATTAAGTTAGATTGCGTAGCGACGTCAGCTGGCGTAAAAGTCTTAGGAATGGCAAGGGCTGTTGTAGTTAAATGAGTATTCCTGATGAAGTTATAGGTTTCGCCGAAGCTCGCTTAATCGCCCGTGATAAAAAGGATTTTGCGCTCGCTGACACTTTGCGAAATACGATCGCGAACGCGGGATATGAAGTCGTAGATGTTGCTGGTGGCTTTGAGCTGATAGAAAAAGCGGCATTTATTACCTTAGCTTACGCCCGAGATATCCGCCCAATTGATTTAGAGAAAGAGACAACAGTTGCAATCATCGTCGAAGGCTTCACCGATGATGCCCTGGAATCTGTCAGGTCAATAAAAGCCAACAGCGATTGCGGAATTGTCATACTTTCCATAGGAGATCCAGGTGCACTTGTCTCGGAAATGGACTCGCGCACATATCTATTTGCTGTGGCACCGGGTGCAGGTTGGGGCGATTGTGCAAATGCCTTACTTGCAAAGATTCAGAGCAAATACCTGATAATCATGGATCCATCGACAAGCTTTACTGGCGATGCGATTTCACCTGTTGTTGCTCAATTAGATGAGGGTGAATACGTTGCAGTTGGTTGGCGCGGGGGATTAGTTAACACTGACGATGAATGGCGCAGTGTCGATGATAAAGGCGATGGCGAAGTCGATGTTCTGTTTTCATACTTCTTAGCCCTTAACCGTGAAGCGGTACTAGAAACTGGTGGTTTTAACCCGCGTGCCATCTATTATCGAAATGCTGATATCGAGTTCTCTCTCAAACTTCGCCAAACTGGTGGACGCCTATTACAGATGACACTGCCACTACAACAGGGACGCCACCATGGCTATCACGATGTTGACCCTGATTATCGTGAGGTGCAGTCTAAGAAGAATTACGATCGTATTTTGGAGCGCTTTAGAGGTAAAAGCGCAATTTTATCTCCACGTCGCTAATCTTTAGCCATGGACAAACTATCTAAGTACACCAGCCTTCACGTTGGCGGGCCAGCGACTTCCATAGTTCATGTAACTAGTGAATCTGAAATAATTTCGGCAATCGAGGCAGCTGGAGATTCACCTATTTTAATTATCGGTGGCGGAACAAATGTTTTAATTTCCGATAGCGGTTTTACTGGCACCGTGATTCATATTGCAAATAACAGTGTTGAATCCGAAGTCGATGCCTGCAGTGGAGCAACGCTAACTATTGGCGCTGGCGAAAACTGGGATTCTTTTGTCTCAACCTCCATCGCCCGCGGCTTCGCCGGCCTTGAAACATTGAGCGGAATCCCTGGCACCGTGGGCGCTGCCCCGATTCAAAACATAGGTGCCTATGGCCACGAAGTTAGCGAGTTCATTACGCGCGTGCGTACGTATGACCGAGAAAGCAAAGCCATTAAAACTTTCACAAACGCTGAATGCGAATTTTCATATAGAAACTCATATTTTAAAGCCCATTCTGGTCGCTATGTTGTTTTAGATGTTGCATTTCAACTTCGAATTGGTGAGTCAACAACACCTATTACTTATCTCGAGCTTGCAAAGAAACTAGAGATTGAGATTGGCGATAAGTCATCTGTCGTGGCTTGTCGCGCCGCCGTAATGGAACTTCGTGCAAATAAAGGAATGCTTTTAGTTGCCGAAGATCATGATTCATGGTCAGCTGGCTCTTTCTTTACAAACCCTATTATTTCTCAGCAAGCCGCCGATGAACTCCCAAATGCAGCCCCTAAGTGGCCACTGACTGATGGCCGCGTAAAAGTATCTGCCGCATGGTTAATTGAGAATTCTGGAGTTCACAAAGGTGATGAAATCGGTGGCGCACGCATTTCCACGAAGCATGTTTTAGCTCTTACTAATTCTGGTACAGCCACAGCCTCTGATATTGCAGCCCTTGCTAAGCACGCACGAGATCAAGTGCAAAGCACCTTTGGAATAACTTTGGTTCCTGAAGTGAATCTAATCGGTATTGAGATTTAACCCTCTGTAAGAAGCTTCTTAATTCGTCCGATGCCTTCGACAATATCGGCATCACTAGTTGCATATGAAAAACGAAGGTAACCAGAGGGTCCAAAAGCCTCACCAGGAACGGCTGCAACCTCAACCTCTTCAAGCAACAATGTCGCAAATTCAGCCGAAGTCTTTGGAGTTTTCCCACGAATTGTTGTGCCGAGCACGCCTTTGACCGATGGATAGACGTAGAAAGCCCCAGTTGGAGTTGGGCAGATGAAACCAGGAATCTCATTTAGCAGTCCAACAATTAAGGCGCGTCGGCGATTGAAGGCCTCACCCATTGTATGAACCGCGGCTAAATCTCCACTAACGGCTGCGATTGCAGCGCGCTGAGAAACATTTGAAACATTCGATGTTAAATGAGATTGCAGATTTGTAGCAGCTTTGATGACATCTTTAGGTCCAATCATCCAGCCAACTCGCCAGCCTGTCATTGCATATGTCTTTGCGACGCCGTTCAAAATAATGCAGGTGTCGGCAAGTCCAGGAACTACAACAGGCATGCTTGGTGCAGAAGCACCGTCATATAGCAAGTGCTCATAAATCTCATCTGAAATTACCCAGATATTATTTTTCAGCGCCCATTCGCCGATTGCCTTAACTTGTTCAAGAGAATAAACAGAACCGGTTGGGTTAGAAGGAGAGCAAAAGAGAATTGCCTTTGTCTTTGCAGTACGCGCAGCTTCTAACTGTTCGACTGTCACTAAATAATTTTGAGTCTCATCGGCAAATACTTCTACTGCAACGCCGCCAGCTAACTTGATGCACTCTGGATATGTTGTCCAATATGGAGAAGGCAAAAGAACTTCATCGCCTTCATCAATAATTGTTGCAAATGCTTGGTACACGGCCTGCTTGCCACCGTTAGTAACTAATACTTGATCCGATGTAATTTCATAATGTGAGTCGCGCTTTGTCTTTACGACAATCGCTTCGCGAAGTTCTGGCAACCCTGGTGTCGGTGTATAGCGATGATTGGCTACAACATGGGTCGCTGCGGCAGCAGCCTCAACAATGTAATCAGGAGTCGGAAAATCAGGCTCACCTGCACCGAAGCCGATAACGGGACGCCCCTGCGCTTTTAGGGCCTTGGCCTTGGCGTCAACGGCCAAGGTGGCAGATTCGGCAATTGCCGCGATTCGAGAGGATATCCGTGAACTCATGGCCCCAGTCTGCCTTATCTGCGATGTGAGTTAGACCTATGCCCCTCCTAACCTCTACACTTCAACGCTCACGAGGGTTTGCTTTTCCCTATGGTTTTGCCATGCCCCCGTGCGAAGGGCAGTAGCTCAATTGGCTAGAGTTGCCGTCTCCAAAGCGGCCGGTTGGGGGTTCGAGTCCCTCCTGCCCTGCAAGTTGTTCTAGGAAAGTACGTTGAATAGAAAAGGAAATGACGATGACAGAACCAACTGAACAAGTAGCCGAGAAGCTCGGTCTATTTGCGCGCGTCGGCCTCTTCTACCGCCAAGTTACAAACGAGCTAACGAAGGTTGTTTGGCCAACCCGTAACCAGTTAACGACCTACACGGCCGTTGTATTGGTATTCGTATCTTTCATCATCGCAGTTGTCTCCCTTCTCGATCTTGTTCTAACAAAGATCGTTTTCTGGGTATTTGGATAAGGAAGAGAAATGACTGACGAACTAAACCAAGATACTCAGAAGCCTGATGCATTCGAGGCAGCTCTTGCCGCCTCGGCAACAGAGATCGCATCTCCTGTTGAAGCAGATGTAATTGAAGATGTTGTCGCCGATTCCACAACATCTAATGAGCCTGAACTCGCGCTCGCATCAGATGAAGATGGCGACATCGAATCCGATGAGAACGATCCAAATGCAGAGTTTCGTCGCACGCTGCGCACGGCTCTCGGTGATTGGTATGTAGTCCATTCTTATGCAGGTTATGAAAAGAAAGTTAAGGGCAACCTTCAAACTCGTATTCAATCTTTAAATATGGAGGATTACATCTTCCAGATTGAAGTCCCTGAAGAAGAGGTTAAAGAGCTCAAGAACGGCGCTTTCAAAATGGTAAAGCGCAATATCTATCCTGGTTATGTATTAGTCCGCATGGATCTCACCGATGAATCATGGTCGGCCGTTCGCAATACTCCAGGAGTTACTGGTTTCGTTGGTAACGCACATCATCCAAGCCCATTGAGCATGGATGAAGTAGAAAAGATTTTGGCACCTCGCCCAGTTAAGAAGTCAGACAAAATTGATATCCGTCTGATTGACTTTGAAATCGGTGAGTCAGTAACTGTTATGGATGGTCCATTTGCAACGCTTCCAGCATCGATTTCAGAAATCATGCCAGAACAGGCAAAGCTCAAGGTTCTTGTTTCAATCTTCGGACGTGAAACACCTGTAGAGCTCTCATTCGCGCAAGTACAAAAGATTTAAATACCCCAGATAACGAAGAAGAAAAAAGAGGAACAGAAATGGCACCAAAGAAGAAGGCAACCGGCTTCATCAAGTTGCAGATCCAGGCTGGCGCAGCAACACCTGCTCCACCAGTAGGTCCTGCCCTTGGCCAGCACGGTGTCAACATCATGGAGTT
>WLHG01000077.1 GCA_009702845.1 Actinomycetota bacterium | reverse complement strand
AGGAGAAAGACTCCACCGCGTGGGGGCGAAATAGCACGTGATATTGAAATACTCGCAATCTTTTGTAGAGCCTCACCGCCTAAACCAACGCTGACTCCATGTGAATCCAAGAAATCAAAGCCCAGAGCCATTAATGCGCCGACTCCACCATCTGTGCTCGCCGATCCACCGAGTGCGCAATAAATCTTTTCAACTCGTGGATCTTGTGCAGCCATTGCTAAAACTTGACCAAAGGCAAAAGTGTGCGCGCCCATTGGATCTAGTGCTGGCAAAAGAGTTAACCCCGAAGTCTGAGCCAGCTCGACTACAGCAGTTGAACCATCCAGTAAAAGCCAATAGGCATCAGGGGAAACTTCGGGGCAAAAGATACGTTCAGAATCTAATCGTGCACATTCAATAGCAAGCAAAGAGCCCTCGCCGCCATCGGCAAAAGGTATTTGAATCAACTCATCATCAGGGCGAACAGAATGCCAACCCAGTGCAATTGCGCGAGCTACTTCAATACTCGTTGCACTTCCCTTAAAAGAGTCAGGCGCAATAAGTATCCGACTCATTAAAGCGCCATTAAGTCCATAAACTCATCGACTGGAGTGGCAATCAATGTCTCATAATCTAGCGATAGGGCAAGGATTTTCGCCTGGGTAGGCGCATCAAAAATGCGAGCCAAATTTGTTTTGTACTTTTCAATGAGAAGAGGGATACCAGCTTCTCGACGTCGGGCATGACCGATTGGATATTCGACAACTTCTTCGCCCAGAATACTTCCATCATTAAACTCAATTGTTAGTGCATTAGCGATAGAGCGCTTAGCTGGATCGTGGTAATCAGCGGTGAATGTTGTATCTTCAACGCAGATAATTCTTTCACGAAGTGCATCGATGCGTGAATCTTCAGCGATGTTATCTTCGTAATCACGGGCAGTTAAGCGACCAAAGATAAGAGGCACTGCGACCATGTACTGAATACAGTGATCGCGATCAGCTGGATTGTTAAGTGGGCCTTTCTTATCAATGATTCGAATACAGGCCTCGTGTGTACGGATAGTAACTTTCTTAATATCGGCCTGTGTTTTTCCAGCTGCGAGCATTGCCGCGTGAAGTGTCATAGCTGCCTCAACTGCAGTCTGTGAATGGAACTCCGCTGGAAATGAGATTTTAAAGAGAATATTTTCCATGACATAAGTGCCGTATGGGCGTTGGAACTTAAAGGCGTTGCCCTTAAATGAGACATCATAGAAGCCCCATGTTTTGGCTGTGAGTGCCGATGGATAACCCATTTCGCCAGTCTTAGCTATTAGCGCCAAGCGCACTGCGCGAGATGTCGCATCCCCTGCCGCCCATGATTTGCGAGATCCAGCATTTGGAAAGTGACGATAGGTGCGAAGTGATTGTCCATCAACCCAAGCAAGAGAAACGGCAGCCAAAATTTGATCACGATTCAAGCCCATCATCTGTGCAACAACTGCCGTTGATGCAACTTTTACTAGAACCACATGGTCAAGACCGACTTTGTTAAAAGAGTTCTCAAGTGCGATACAGCCTTGGATTTCGTGGGCTTTAATCATGGCAGTTAGAACATCTTTAATAGTGAACTTCTTATCCGTTGTACGAGATAGCCAATCTGCGGTGGCAAGAATGCCGCCTAAGTTATCTGATGGATGTCCCCACTCAGCGGCAAGCCATGTGTCATTAAAATCTAACCAACGAATCATTGCGCCAATATTGAACGCTCCTTGTACTGGGTCTAAAACATGGTTGGTACCAGGGACTTTAACGCCATTTGCTAAGTTCGCCCCTTCGACAACAGGGCCAAGCAATTTTGTACAGGCCTCATACTCAAGTGCCTCTAGTCCACATCCCAATGTATCCATGAAGCAGTTCCATGCCGTTTCATATGCAACGGGTGATGAGATTTCGTAGTTTTCTACGTAATCAACGATGTCGATGATCTCTTTGTCGTAAGGCTGGTTGGACTTGTTGATGTGGCTAGACATTAAAAGTGCACCTATCGCTTTTCTATTGGTTGGAAGGTTAAATCCTCAGGACCGGTGTAATTAGCACTTGGACGGATAATCTTGTTATCGATACGTTGTTCAATTACATGTGCTGCCCAACCAGTAGTTCGGGCGATAACAAAGATAGGCGTGAAGAAAGCGGTTGGAATCTTCATCTGGTTATATGAGACAGCCGAGAACCAGTCAAGATTTGGGAACATATTCTTTGCATCCCACATCACTGATTCAATTCGCTCTGCGATTGCGTATAACGCTGTATCGCTATTATCTTCTGAGAGTTCCAGTGAGATAGCTTTAATAATCGCGTTGCGCGGATCAGAGACGGTATAGACCGGGTGACCAAAACCAATAACAACTTCCTTGGCAGCTACCCGTGCGCGAATATCGGCCTCAGCCTGATCCGGAGTTGTGTAGCGCTCCTGAATTTCAAGGGCTACCTCGTTTGCGCCACCATGTTTAGGTCCGCGTAGTGCACCGATTGCACCGGTAATAGCTGAATACATATCTGAACCTGTGCCGGCAATTACGCGGGCAGTAAAGGTTGAGGCGTTAAATTCATGTTCGGCATACAAAATCAATGACGCATGCATTGACTGTACCCAGAGTTCGCTTTGCGGCGCTCCATGCAAAAGGTGCAAGAAGTGTCCGCCTACAGAATCATCATCGGTTTCAACCGTGATGCGCTTGCCAGAGTTGGCAAAGTGATACCAATACAAAAGCATTGAGTTGAGGCAGGCAATTAACTTGTCGGCTATCTCTTTTGCGCCTTCTTCTGAGTGCGCACCGCCTTCAGGAGTTACGCATCCAAGGGCCGAAACACCAGTGCGCATAACATCCATTGGATGTGCAGTTGCTGGAATCTGCTCAAGAATAGCTTTGACTTGATCAGGCAGACCACGAAGGCCTTTGAGCTTAGTTTTATAGGCAATTAACTGGCTTTGCGTGGGAAGAGTTCCGTGGATTAAAAGATATGCAACCTCTTCGAACTCACAATGAGCAGCTAAATCAGCGATGTCGTATCCGCGATAGTGAAGATCGTTTCCGCTTTTACCAACACTGCAGAGCGCGGTATTGCCAGCCGGTACTCCAGAGAGAGCTACTGATTTCTTGGGCTTGAATTCGACCATTTATTCTTTCTCCAGATACTTATCGAGGGCTTTTTCATACTCGTAGTAATTAATTCGCTCATATAGCTCTTCGCGTGTCTGCATTGTGTCAATTACGTTGGCCTGAGTGCCGTCGCGGCGAATCGCTTCATAGACATTTTCTGCCGCTTTGTTCATCGCACGAAAGGCAGATAGCGGATACAAAATCATTGCTGCACCATGTGCGCCAAGTTCATCGCGTGTAAATAGTGGAGTCATGCCGAACTCAGTGATGTTAGCCAGGATCGGTTTTGAAACTGCCGAACTAAACTTTTTATAATCATCAAGAGTACGAATTGCCTCTGGGAAAATTAGATCAGCACCTGCTGCGATGTACGCCTGGACGCGTTCGATTGCCGCATCGATGCCTTCGATTGCAATGGCATCGGTACGGGCCATGATTGAAAAATTATCATCGGTGCGCGCATCAACGGCGGCCTTTATACGATCAACCATTTCACTTTTTGAAACAACTTCTTTGTTTGGACGGTGCCCGCAGCGCTTTGCGCCAACTTGGTCTTCAATATGCATCGCTGCAGCGCCGGCTTTAATTAAATCTTTTACAGTGCGTGCAATATTAAAAGCCGAGGAACCAAATCCAGTATCGGCATCGACCAACAGAGGTGTATCGCAGACATTGGTAATACGGCGAACATCGGTAAGGACATCTTCTAGCGTTGTGATTCCAAGGTCTGGGATTCCCATAGACCCAGCGGCAACTCCCCCGCCCGAGAGATATATAGCGCGATAGCCGGCGCGCTTTGCAAGCAGTGCGTGATTGGCGTTGATCGTGCCGATAATTTGAAGAGGGGCCTCTTCACCTAGAGCTTGTTTAAAACGGGCACCGGGTGAGGATGTGGTCATGCGGTGAGTCTAACCAGCACGAGGTGCGACGCAACCCTCGTTGCATTTATGACGCTCGTCACGACGAGAGTGGACCATGTAGTTGAACTTTCAACTACTATCCAGTACCGTTCGTTCATGGACACAATGCCCGCGCTTTACATTGGACATGGTGCACCGATGTTGCTCGATGATGCCTTGTGGTCATCGCAACTTCGCAGCATTTCAGAAAGTATTGCAAAACCAAAAGCGATTGTGATCGTCAGTGCCCACTGGGAATCAGAACCTGTCACGTTGAGCAATCCGACGGCGAATGCTCCCCTTGTCTATGACTTTGGCGGCTTTGATAAAAAGTTTTATGAGATGACATATGACAGCCCCGATGCAACGCAGATTTCACAACTTGTCGCATCGATGATGCCCGATAACGAATCAGTGCATCAATCAAATCGCGGTTTAGATCACGGGGCATGGGTGCCGCTGAAAGTCATGTATCCGGAGGCCGATATTCCAGTTGTTCAGATGTCCATGCCCACTAGTGATCCAGCAAAACTTCTAGAGCTTGGCAAACGTTTACAACCACTGCGTGATCAAGGCGTCCTCATTATTGGTTCTGGATTTATGACACATGGTCTGCGCTATTTACGCGATTGGTCCACCGAAGCAGTTGCGCCAAGTTGGTCTAGCGAATTTGATGCATGGGCAGCTGGCGCACTTGCCAGTGGAGATATAGATACGCTCTCGAACTTCCGCGAACTAGCCCCTGGCATGCCTTATGCCCACCCAACCGTTGAACACTTCACTCCACTTTTTATTACTTTAGGGGCGGCAACTGCTACGGATGCAGCGCCAGAGACCCTTATAGATGGCTACTTTATGGGTCTTAGTAAGCGCAGCATTCTCGTTGCATAAAACAAAAACCCCCCCCCGGTGATATCACCGAGGGAGTTCCTTTGTTAACTATTTAGCGCTTAAAGGCTGCTAAGTGATTAACAGATCCCCTCATGAGGTTATCAAGTGCTAGCTTCATATCTGCTGGCATCGCAACGCCCATCATCTTTGCTAAATCTGAGATATCAAGCTCTTCGATTGCAACCCCTACGCCCATCGCAGATACATAGTCAACAGATCCCTTTGCAATCAGATCATTGTAGAGAGCTTGAAGTTTGGTATCTCTAAATACGCCAGGTGCGCGGTTCAAAGTGGGATTATAAAAGTTGTAAGTCTTTAAAACCGCAGCAATCTGATCCATATGGGTCTGTTCAGACTTAGTTATATTTGAAAACTTTTGAGTTGTTACGTTAGTTGCCAAGTATGCATATACATCTCGGGCTAACTTCTCTTCTTCGACGATATATTGCAGTTGCAGTTTTTGTGCGAGGGTTGGTTTTGTAGCAGCATTTGCAGATGGTGCAAATCCAACTCCAGCGATTAGTGCAAGTACAACCAATGTGCGTACGCTTTTCTTGGTAGTCATTTTCTTACCTAGCTCTCTAAAGTCAGTTT
>WLHG01000076.1 GCA_009702845.1 Actinomycetota bacterium | reverse complement strand
TCCGTCACTTACCTTCAGGTCAGGGATTAAATGCTGCAACTGGAGAGTACGTAGACATGATTAAAGCTGGCATCATCGATCCAGCTAAGGTCACTCGCTCTGCGCTTCAAAATGCGGCGTCGATTGCAGCACTCTTCATTACAACCGAGGCAGTAATCGCAGATAAGCCAGAAAAGAATCCAGCACCAATGCCACAAGGTGGCGGAGATATGGACTTCTAAAGCCCAGTAATTACGCCGAACGCCACCCTCGATTAACATGGGGGTGGCGTTCTGCTTTATCCTTATGCCATGGCAAAGAAGTCGCTCCTCAAGAGAGCATTTAAAGAAAAACCATCAACTGGAGAAAACCCATTTGATGCAACTGACCTTGCCCGCAATGCAATCATCGACGAGCTCCATGGAGCATCTGAAATTGGAAGTTTCGTATCCGTTGAATTTGATGATGAAGATCGTGTTGCGACATATTTATTTGAGGCAAAACTTGCAGGATATAAAGGCTGGCGCTGGTGTGTAACGGTTGCAAAAGTTGATGCAGATGCACAGCCAACAATCTGCGATGTCGTTGTTCTTCCAGGACCCGATGCACTCATTGCTCCAGACTGGATTCCATATCGCGATCGCATTCAACCTGGTGATGTTGGTGTTGGCGACATTGTTCCAAGCTCACTTGATGACACACGTTTAGTAACAGGTGGCGAGGCACTTCCAGCCGATGAGGATTTAGATACCGCAATGGCAATCGAACTTGGATTTGGTCGTGCACGCGTTATGTCTATCGAAGGCCGCGATCAAGCTGCCAAACGTTGGTATGACGGAGACCGTGGGCCTAAATCTCCGATGGCAGAGTCTGCGCCCAAGCCATGTCATTCATGCGGCTTCTTCATTCAAATTGCCGGCTCATTGCGCTCAACGTTTGGTGTCTGCGCTAATGCCATATCGCCAGATGATGCACGTGTTGTATCTGTTGATCATGGATGCGGGGCGCATTCCGAAGCGACCTTCGTCGCACCTCTGTTAAACTAATCCCCTGACCGCACCCCGCGGCTACACGAGTACGCACAAACCTAAAGGAGTCACCCCATGCCTACAGGCCGCGTTAAATGGTTTTCATTAGAAAAAGGTTTTGGCTTTATTGCAAATGATGAGGGCGAAGATGTCTACCTTGCCGCATCATCTCTTCCCGCTGGAGTCTCAACAGTTAAACCTGGTACCAAACTTGAATTCAGCGTCGCCGATAGCCGTAAAGGACCGCAAGCAATGTCGGTTCATATCGTAGATGCGCCACCATCACTTGTTGAAAACGCACGCGTTAACCCTGATGATTTAGCGGCGATGATTGAAGACACAATTAAAATTCTAGATCGCGTTGGCAATGGCCTTCGTCATGGTCGTCATCCAGCAGGTCCTGAGGCTGAGCGTTTAGGCCGTGTTCTGCGCGGTATTGCTTCCCAACTAGAGGCTTAAATGCCACTGCGCCTTGAGCGGCGTATTGAATATCGAATCCCCACGGAGCCTAAGAAAGCACCAAAAACGCATGTCCAAATAATTTTCGCATCGGCATTCATGGCTACTGCAACTATGCCGGCGACTAACCAACAGATTGTTCCAATTGCTACTAGGGTTACAACTCGGCGGATATTTGATTCCATGAGAGAAGAGTAATGCTAATCTCAGTAAAAGAAGATGGCAATTGGCGTTCGTTTCGCCACCGCAATTACCGCCTACTTTTTCCAGCAAACACCATTTCAAATATTGGAAGTTGGGCCCAGCGCGTTGCCCAAGATTGGCTGGTTCTCGAGCTCACACATAGTGGAACTTATTTAGGAATCGTAACTGCAATTCAGTTCACGCCAGTTCTTTTTTTCTCGCTCCATGGCGGAGCATTTGCCGATCGATTTAACAAACGCACATTACTAGTGGCCACTAACGCACTGGGTGCATTTGCAGCTTTAACGCTGGGCACATTGGTAATCACCCACCACGTACAACTCTGGCATGTCTTTGCCTTAGCCGCAGTTCTAGGGATTTCGACGGCAATTGATGCACCAGTTCGACAGGCATTTTCCGCCGAAATTGTAGGGCACAACGATCTACCCAATGCCGTTAGTTTGAATTCTGCTAATTTCAATGCAGGCCGATTAATTGGCCCAGCGGTATCAGGAGTGCTGATTGCCGCTTTTGGAACTGGCCCCTCCTTTATTATCAATGGAGTCTCATACCTTTTCGCAATTGTGGCGCTTTTAAGCCTTAATGAAAAAGAGTTCTTTCATCAAGATAAACCAAAGACTATGACGAATGTGCGAGAGGGTCTGCGCTATGCCTTAAAGCGTCCAGATATTTACGTTGTCATGCTCATGGTGTTTTTCCTTGGAACTTTCGGCCTTAACTTTCAAATCTTTAATGCGTTAATGGCCACGAAAGAGTTTCATAAGGGCCCAGCGTCCTACGGCTTGCTCGGAACATTTGTAGCAATCGGCTCCTTTTCAGGTGCAATTGCTTCAGCTCGATTGGAGAGATTTCGACAAACCCGTTACGTAATTCTCTCCGGCGGTGTTTTTTCTTCTGCAGTAATCATTCTTTCCATGATGCCAAATTATTTGGCGTATGCAATGTGGCTACCAGTTTGCGGAGTCTCGGCTTTAACAACGATGATTATGGCTAATTCAATTGTTCAGGTGAATAGTGATCCAGCAATTAGAGGTCGCATTATGGGGATTTATTTGCTTATTTTTATGGGTGGCACACCAGTAGGCTCCCCACTTATTGGCGTTATGGCCGAAGTAGTTGGTATCCGACAAACGGTGGCCGCTTGTGGAGTAATAGCATTACTTGCAACTTTAGTTATTTGGTTTAAATATAGAAATAGAGTTGGCGTTCCTGAAGATATAAGCGTTGCTGCTGTATTAAAGTCCGCTGATGGCAATCATAATAATTAGCCCAAAGAGCACTACCAAGGTGACAATTCTGCGTGTTTTATAATTCATTGAGGAGTGCCTTTTCTGGATGCGAGGGAATTAACTTTACAATAGCAAAAGAGATAGCTATCAATATTGGAACCATAATATATGCCCGAGATATCCCGAAGCTGTCGCCAAGCACGCCTAGCAAGAACGGTGCTGCGGCAATTGCGATACCCGCGGCCAGTGAAGTTTGACCTATGGCAAGATCTGGACGGTTATCACTTAATGCGATTAAGCGAATCGAAGCAAGAGCAAACTGGATTGAAACTCCAAGACCGATTACAAATAGGGATATCGCACTTATAAACATAATGTGAGAGAGCCAAAAGGCTACAAAGCCAACGAATTGCACAGCAATCGAAATCAAAAATTGAGTATCTAGAGTAAAGCGCTTCAGTAAGCGCCCGCTGTACCAACGGCCCAGGGCCATGCCAACGCCTAAGCCAACTAGTGCAACAGTTGAGATTGCCGCCGTCGAACCCACTCGATCTTTTAGTAACGCTGCAGCCCAAAAGGAGACAGCGAACTCACTAGAGATACATGCCACAAAAGCGATCCAGGAAATCCAAAATCTGCGCGATAATTTTCCTTTCTGAGGTCCTGCTTCATCGGGCACGTGATCATCGACATCTTTATTGCGACCTATTAAAAATAGAGCCAAGGCCACGGGAATGGCCATTAAGAGACCGATTCGCCAAAAACTTGGAAAGAGAATTGCGATTCCACCGATTAATGCCGTGCCCAAAATAAAGCCAATGGAAGAGACCCCATTAGCTTGTGGGATTGCCACTGCAGCGGCCTTGCCATAGTGGTGTGACAAGGAGGTCATCGCATTATTAATGATCATTGAGGTTCCAAAACCGGTTATTAATGTGGCCGGCAGAGTCAAAACCACCGGTGGAAAAATCACGAACATTATTAAGCCGGTGCTAAATATTGCAAGACCAATCCAACCTGCGAGGGTGCGGCCAAAGCGGTGAGCGATATGTGGGTTGGCATATCCTGCAAAAATTGCGGCAACTCCCATTGTCGTCCCATGTAATCCGGCGACAGTTAATGACGTGCCTTGATCTGCACGCAGTAAAGATTGTGCTGGACCAAAACCCCCTAAGTAGAAGTTAACAATCGCTGTTTGAGTTGATGTAACCCAGAAGGTTCGGTCGCGATGAAAACTCCGTGACATCCTCTAGAGCGCCGCAACTACATAGTCGATGCACGTAGTTAGTGCTTCAACATCGGAAGGGTCAACGGCCGGGAACATTCCGATTCGTAGTTGATTCTTACCTAACTTGCGGTACGGCTCAGTGTCAACAATCCCATTTGCACGAAGTGCCGCGGCAATCTTTGTAGCATCGATAGAGTCTTCAAAGTTAATTGTGCCAACTACATTAGATCTCATCGCTGCATCTGTAACAAATGGAGTTGTATAACTAGTTTTCTCTGCCCATGAATACAAGTTGGTAGCTGATTGCGCACTTCGGCCAGCAGCAAATGCAAGACCTCCGCCGGCATTCATCCATTCAATTTGTTCTGCCAGCAAAATTAATGTTGCAACTGCAGGTGTGTTATATGTCTGATCAAGGCGAGAGTTTTCAATGGCAATAGTTAGATCAAAGAAGGCAGGAATCCAACGTCCGCTGGCTTTAATAGATTCAACCCGTGCGATTGCAGCCGGACTCATTATTGCAATCCATAGGCCGCCATCGGATGCAAAGGATTTCTGTGGAGCAAAGTAGTAAGTATCAAACTCTTTCGGATCGACCAACAAACCGCCTGCGGCACTCGTTGCATCGACAACGACAAGTGCCCCATCGATACCAGCCGGGCGAAGAATTGGCATTGATACGCCAGTACTTGTTTCATTGTGGGTCAGTGCATAGACATCAATTCCAGCTTCAGCAACGGATAGTGGATGAGATCCAGGCTCAGATGTAATAACCGTTGGTTGACCTAAGAATGGCGCATCCTTTGCCGCTGAGGCGAATTTTGATGAAAATTCACCAAAGACTAAGTGCTGAGAACGCTCTTGGATTAAGCCGAGCGTTGCAATATCCCAGAACGCTGTAGATCCACCATTACCAAGAATTACTTCATAGCCATCGGGAAGATTAAAAAGCGTATGGAGGCCATCGCGAACCCGCTTTACTACATTTTTTACCGGCATCTGGCGGTGTGATGTACCGAGAATTAAATCCGCGCCCGTTGAGAGTGCGGCAAGAGACTGAGGGCGAATTTTCGAAGGACCACAACCAAAACGTCCATCGACGGGTTTAATCTTTGCCGGGATAATTATCTCTGCGCTCATTAGGCGAGTTTATGGGTAGTAGCGACCTATCACCCAATCAGCGCCAGCGTTAAGCCGTTCATAGCGCAATCGATCATGCATTCGTGAATAGCGCCCCTGCCAAAATTCAATTGCAAGCGGTGTAACGCGGTATCCGCCCCAATGCGGTGGACATGGAACGTGACTTCCCTCGGGCCACTTTTCAGAGGCACCCTGAAATCTCTGATCTAACTCTTCGCGTGAGGCAAGTGGGGCAGATTGATGGCTAGCCCATGCACCAATCTGTGATGA
>WLHG01000075.1 GCA_009702845.1 Actinomycetota bacterium | reverse complement strand
AGTGAGACGATTCCAATCGAATCATCTAGGAGTAAATCCAGGGCAACTCGTTGTTCAGCGCTTCGGCCATGGAGACCAAAGGCGCTTCGATCACCGCGCACAAGTTGGAGTTGCCTGTCGGCTGTGACTCGGGCGAGTGCGCTTCCTCGGTCAGAGTGCAGTACTACTCCGGTGTGGACTGGAAGTTCGAAGGCGGCTTCGTGATCGGCGCGATCGGATGCATAAAGCTCATCGATGACATTAGATCCCACCGCTAATTCAACGATGCCGGTCCATCCACTATTGGAGACTAGTTCGGCTAAATACTCTTGCGCCTCTACTCCGACCGATGAGGCCTTCACTCGAAGTGGTAGGTCCTTAGTAACTAGAACAACCTGTTTGCCGTCGCCCATTAGATTTTTAGCGATGGCCAGAATTCGCGAGTCATTTGTTCCATCGCGAAGAAAGCCCTGGGGCAGCGTCGAAAGATCGGTGTGGTTGAGCTCTACTGAGAGTGTTCCGCCCTCTGGTGTGACGGTCAAAGGTTTATCGAGTCGGCCATGGGTGATGCGTAAATCATCGAGGGCGCGAAGGGCCGCTCGTGCAAAGTATCCGAGTTCGGGGTGATCGCGTTTTGTCTCTAGTTCGCCGATTACGGCAATTGGGATGATGACTTCGTGCTCTGCAAATTTAGTGAGCGCGCCAGGATCGGCCAGCAAAACACTGGTATCTAAAACAAAGGTCTTCCTACCGTTTTGACTCTTAGAAGCCAATGGCGCAACTCCTCGATTTAAGTTGTACTAGTTGGGACCTGCTTCGGATATGAAAAAGATAGAACTAGATGGCTCTAATAATGGTGCGACACGCACGCGTGCAATGTTAATTCTTATACACGTTCTTAAGAGCCAAAGCGGCGTTGTCGCAATGAATATGCACGAAGGGCGCGCAAAAAATCTACTCTTCTAAAATCTGGCCAGTAAGCTTCACAGAAATAAAACTCCGACGATGCGCTCTGCCATAACATAAATCCGCCAAGGCGCTGCTCTCCTGATGTACGAATCAGCAACTCTGGATCGGGTTGGCCGGCAGTGTATAAAAACTTTGAAATATCCTCGCTAGAGAGATTGGCCTTGGCCTCTTCGAGTGAGTGACCCGACTTTGCCTCTTCGCTCAGGTAGCACTTGACGGCATCTACGATTTCGCGGCGGCCCCCATAACTAATAGCGACATTAACTTCGACGCCATCTTCTCTGGTCGGTTTGAGATTATTAAGTTTGTTTCCCAGCCACTCTGGTAGTAAATCTAAAGCGCCAACGGCCTTAATATTCCAGCGGCCAGTAGCCGAGAGCTCATCGACAGTGTCACCGATAATCTGCAGTAACTCTTCAATTTCAGCCGCGCTGCGTTTGAAGTTATCGGTCGATAGCATCCAAAGGGTTACAACACGAACATCGGCCTCATCGCACCACCCAAGAAATTCAATTATTTTACTTGCCCCTGCTTTGTGGCCATTTGGGTCGGCGCTGTTGGGATTAGCTTTTGCCCAGCGTCGATTTCCATCCAGGATTACACCCACGTGATGCGGCGTCTTTGAGAAATCTAAAGAGCGAACTAAACGCCACTCATAGAGTGGGTAAAGGAGTGACTTTATGAATTTACGAATAGCGGCGTACAACTCGGCGCTCAGCTAACAGTGATGCGACGGGAAGAGTGCCGGCGAGAATCAGGCCGAGCATCTTCATAATTGGCCAGCGGGCTTTAGTGGCAAATTGAATCGCAGTTAATATGTAAATTGGGTAAAGGTAGCCATGAACCATCGGAATCCAGATCACAGAACTATGCAGGTCGGGAGCATCAAAGACGTATTTGATCGGCATATAAACAAACCACAGGAGCAGTGACATCACGCCGGCGATGATGGCCATAACTCGAAAACGAAGGATCGCAGATTTCATAGGTCTACCTTACGGCGATAGAAGGGGAGATACAGCACGACCCCGGCCATGAGCCACCAGATCACTACATAGGAGAGGTGCTGCCAGTAAAAGCCTGGGATTCTGGATGTGAGTTTTTCAGGTGTTACTCGGTCCCGCACCATCTCGCTGCCATTATTGCTTTCAGATCGGGCGAGAATATAGCCATCGAATAAATCTAGATCCGTCTTACCCACTATCACTGCACTGTCCAGGCGCGAAATAATCCCCGCTGCATTCTCGGCGCGATCGCCATCTTGATGTGCATGAAGTTGCCCGACCACATCGATCACCATGGACTGTTGAATCTCTGGATTGAGAAGGCGCTCTGACCAGAGCCCGCGAACCACCAAAATTCCTTGGTTGGTACCGATCTGTAAAAGTGCAACCTCCCAATCATCGACTTGGCCGGCTCCATCGACTTGATCGGGGGCTTTGAAATTAGCAATGTAATGACCGGAAACTTTAACAACGCGATTTAATGCATCGGCCGCTAGTGAGCTGTTCGCTGTTGCAATTGATTCGAGGGGAACAACGCTCTCGTCAATGGTTGTAGCTGTCACAAGACTTGCTTTGAGAGCTGCGGCGCGATCCAACTGCCAGATGCCTAGTGCAAAAAAGATGGCAGCTAGAAGTACAACTCCGACCCATGTCGCAATGCGCGAGGATAGAGAGTTACTTGTCTGTTGTGTCATCGCTTCGATCTACGCCCATAAAGCGCTTATAAAAACTGCGCATTAAGAAAACTACGGCGATAATCAAAATTGCAATGGTGAGTGAGCCTGCTGGCCCCATCTCGATATTTTTTTGCATGACATAATCATCCCATGCCAGCCGAGTTCTCATACAACGACCGATACGGGATACGCCCTGGAAATCGCTGGATTGCACCAGCCATCTTCTTTGCAGTGACAGGAATCGCATGGCTGATGTGGTCTGGACTGCACCACTCGAATCCACCCATTAGATACTCATTAATCTCATATGCCATTACCTCCGAAAAAGAGATATCAGTGCGCTACTCAGTACAGCGCCAGGATAAGAACCAGATCATTATCTGTACGTTAATTGCTCGTGATTTCGATAAGAACGTTGTGGGGCAGGTTGATGATGAGATTGAGCCAGGTCTAGCGGCGTTAGAGCGCACTACTAGCGTGCAATCACGCGGTCCGGCGGTTAATGCCGATGTAATTAGTTGTCGTCTTAAGTAATCACCTAGTACCTTTGCCCCTTATGAGCTCACAGACGTGGTTGACGCAGGAAGCTGCAGATCGTTTGCGCGCCGAATTAGAAAACTTTGAAGGACCAGGACGTAAAGAGATCACGGCCAAGATCGAGGCCGCGCGCGCCGAAGGTGATTTAAAGGAAAATGGTGGCTACCACGCCGCCCGTGATGAGCAGGGCAAAATGGAGGCGCGCATCCGCCAGTTAAAGCAGATGTTAGACAATGCCCATATTGGAACACCGCCGCCAAGTGCAGATGGAAAAGTTGGCGCCGGAATGGTTGTCACCGCACGCATCGCAGGCGATGAGATGAAATTCTTACTTGGCTCGCGCGAAATTTCATCAGGGGATTTAGATGTCTACAGCGAAAAATCTCCACTTGGGGCCGCTGTGATGGGTGCTGAAATTGGAGCAACTGTTTCATACAGCGCGCCTAGCGGACGTGAAATTTCCGTTGAGATTATTGCAGCTGAGTTTTACGCTTAAATCAGCCTGTTTTATTGAGAGGTGTTTGCGTATTTTCTGACACTCAATGGAATAAAGATCGCCATTAAGAGAATCATGTATAACAGTGAAGTCTCCAAAGGGTGCTGACTAGGCCACGAACTAGCGGTAGCTCCGAAGTCATTTTTTAAACCAAATAACTGCCGGCATGCTGCAACCATCGATGAAACTGGGTTCCATTCGGCCACGTACTGCAGCGCTCGTGGCATGCCCGTTGTTGGAGCAAAAGCATTTGATAAAAATGTCATTGGAAATGTGACTAAGAATCCAACGTTCTGAACGACGCGTGCATCTCGAACAACGAGACCCACATAAATACCAATCCAAGAGAGTGCATAGCCAAAGGCAAAGAGGAATAAGAAGCCTAAGGAAACTCTCATAAAGCCAGATGTGGGGCGCCAACCAACTGCAAAGCCGGCAGCTGCCATCACTGCGAGAACTAATATATTTAAAAGCGCATCTCCAAAAGTTCGACCAATAACTACTGCCCCGCGTGAGATGGGTAGAGATCTAAAGCGATCAATGAGACCCTTCTCCATATCTTGGGCTAGGCCAGATGCCGTTGCCGCCAGTGTGAAAGCTACCGTCTGGACAAAGATGCCGGGCATGAGAAGTTGCACATAACCGCCTGGCTGACCCGTTGAAATCGAGCCACCGAAAACAAAGCGAAATAAGAGAACAAACATAACTGGCTGAATGGTTGAGAAAATAAGCAGCTCAGGGATTCGGGCTAGCTGTAATACTTGGCGCTTAGTAATAACTATCGAGTCACTTAGTAAATGCTTCACTTTCTTCCCCCTCTTCCCTTTTTCACTGGTTCGGTGACCGTCTCTTCGGCGACATGGCCGGTAAGAGACAGGAAAACATCATCGAGGGATGGTCGCTTGAGGGCGATATCCAATGGATGAATTGAGGCCTCATCTAAGGCACGTAGTGCCTGAATGAGGGCGATTGAACCATTTGTAACAGGCGCGCTCACCGTTCGCCCATCTAAATGTGTTGAACTCCCACTGACGTGAGCGATGATCTCTTGAACTTTAGCAAGATCTTGATTTTCAGTTGTTATCTCTAAGCGTTCACCGCCTACTTGGCTCTTTAGTGCATCTGACGTTCCACGTGCGATCACTGTACCTCGATCAATAACGGCGATCTCATCAGCTAATTGATCAGCTTCCTCTAAATACTGAGTTGTTAACAATACAGTTACTCCCCCTGTAACTAGCTCTTCGATAACTCCCCACATCTCCATGCGACCACGAGGATCAAGCCCAGTGGTTGGCTCATCGAGAAATAGAACTTTTGGTTGCACGATTAGTGATGCAGCTAAATCTAAACGGCGACGCATTCCACCTGAATAAGTTTTAATTGGTCGACGTGCACTCTCAGTTAAAGAAAATCTCTCTAGTAATTCATTTGCGCGATCTATCGATTTTTGTCTACCTAAGTGATAGAGGCGGCCAAACATTACTAAATTATCCCAACCAGTTAGCGTCTCATCTACGGCTGCGTACTGACCTGATAAACCGATTACTTCGCGAACTTTGTCAGGATGCTTAATGACATCAATGCCGGCAACATGAGCACTTCCTGAGTCGGGCTTGAGCAGAGTTGCCAGAATTCGAACTGTCGTTGTCTTTCCTGCGCCATTAGGCCCTAAAACACTTAAGACCGTGCCTTCGGCAACATCGAGTGACAAGTCATCTAGGGCCTTCACTTCACCCTTGTCATAGGTTTTAACTAGGTGTTCTGCGCTCACTGTCTTCACGCGGTAACCTTACCCTTATGTCTAATAACGCACCTCTCAACGCATCGGTAAAAGCTCACACCCACCGCGAGATTATGGTCATCCTCGGTGGTCTCATGACGGGCATGCTTT